>JAPPHD010000142.1 GCA_028821125.1 Gammaproteobacteria bacterium | reverse complement strand
CCAAAAATACGACCCCAAAACCATCGTGAAAATCATTAAGTGAACAGTATTGGGGCTAGTTCCCTTCCGGTGCGGCAGGTGGCGGCTGCAGGCCGAACGCCTTCGCGGCACGTATCAACTCGCGCTCACGATCCTTGGTGGGCCACTCGGCGTAGCGGGCTGCGGCTGCCCACACAGCGGCTTCAAGCCCATCCAGGTTTCCCTGGCGAATCGCCCGGGTCAGAAACCTCGACCACTGAAGGCGACCTGCATCTCGCCGACGCGACGTCGCCTTGCTTTCGTTCCCCTCTGTCGGTGTCATCATCAACCCGCTTTGCGCGGGCGCTTTCGAGTTTGACGGGAACCAGTATGTTCATCGAGCGCGCCGAACACAAGGCGCTCTTGAACAAAAACAAACCTGGTCAGGCGATGGCTTCCAGGCGCGCCCGCACGTGCTTGTGATAGGGCGTGCCCACCCAGGGGTCGCGGTCTTCGATGTCAGTCAGTTCGTTGAGATAGACTCCGGTCCGGTTGCGTTCGTCGTTCGCATCCGGGTAGTGCATGCCCAGGCCGTTGGGTAGCGAAATGGTTCCCGCGGGCACCCTTTCATCCAGCTCCACCAGCACGGTCGCTTCGCCCCGCCTGGTCACCAGGCGCGCCCTGCCCGCATCCGTCAATCCATACTTCCTGGCGTCGGCCGGATTGGTTGCAAGCGATGCCGGGTTGTTGCTTTTCATCCAGCGCGGATCGCGAATGATGGTGTTGGCCGTGTAGGAGCGGCGTTCGCCGGCGCACAGCAACAGCGGGAACTCATCCGTCCGCTCCGGGAGCCGGTAGTCGGACAGGGTGTCGATCTCGTCGTTCATTTCGCCGATGCCGAGCTGGATCCTGCGGTCCGGCATCCGCCATTGGGTGTGATCGCCGACGCGGTTTTTCGAGACGATAATGCCGGACTCGTTTTCCACGATGGCCTGAAAGAGCGCATTGCCCAGTGCCAGGCCTTCCCCGTCATGGCCGGCGGCTCGCACGGCATCGGCATTCGAGGTGACGTGCCGCTGACACAGGCCCCACAGCGGCGCGGCCGCGGCGGCGCCGTATGGAAGGGTCGGGCCAAGAGTACGATAGAGGACGTAGGAAATGTGCCTGGCGACCTTGGTCTCCGCCATGGCGGGCAGTATCGCCTGGGCGAAATCGTCCAGGCCCCGTTCCGCCGCCCGCTTCAACTCGTCAAGCTCGCCGGGGTCGAAGACGCCGAGGGCTTCAACGAGCCTGGCGTGTATTTCGGCCTCTTCCATGGTGCCCGGCAAAGGCTCCATCAACGGGCGCCGCAAATGGAAGAAATTGTCCGGAAACTCCGAGGGGAAGAAGGTGGCCTCGAATTTCTCGTATTGCGACGAAGCGGGCAGTACGTAGTCGGCGAGTTCCGTCGTTTCGGTCATCGCCACATCGATCACCACCACGAACTCGAGCGCTTCAACGGCTTCCCGGAGGCGCTTCGCGTCGGCAAGCGAATGGATGGGGTTGGCGCTTTCGATGAGCATCGCGCGGAAGCGGTCCGGGTGCTCGGTGAGTATCTCCTCCGAAATCGAGTTGCAGGGTGTGAGGCCCGACACGATTCGGGCTCCGGTAACCGGCGTGACCCGGCGGCCGATTTCGTGGCCGTTCTCATCCGCGACCGGGGCGGAACCGCCTTCGGCCAGCATCTGCACGAGTCCGTTCACCAGGTGCATGCCCCCTTCGGTAGCGAAGGCGCCGGTGAGCGTGAAGAGCAGAATGTTCAGATAGCTGCACAGCGTCGAGTAGGGCGACATCTCGACACCGAGGTCCTCGTAGAGGGCGATTTTCCGGGTCGACCCGATAGCGTTTGCGGCGCGCTCGACCAGTTCGAGGGAAAGGCCCGCGAATTCCGCGTAGTCGGCGACCGGCACCGCCTGCAACTGGTCGAGAATGCGCTCGTTGCCCACGGTGTGTTCGCTGATCCACTCCAGGTCGAGCAGATCGTGCTGGGCCAGGTATCCGAGGATTGCCATGATGCACCACACATCGGTCCCGGGCCGGACCTGAAGATGGATATCCGCCAGTTCTGCCGTTTCCGTAACCCGCGGATCGAGCACGATCAGTGTGCGCTGCGGGTCTTTTCCGATATCGCGCATCAAGACCCGGGCGCGCTGCATGCCGTTGGACTGCCAGGGATTCTTGCCGACGATGATTGCCACATCGCAGCGGTGAAAGTCCCCATGCCAACTGCCGCCGAGCATGCGCGTGTTCATCCAGGCCAGGCCGGTCTTCTCCTGGGCCAGCGCATTCGACCGGTACCTGATGCCGAGCGCGCTGCGCAGCGCCAATGCGTGCGTCCCGCCCAGGTGATTGCCCTGCCCGCCTCCCCCGTAGTAGAAGATCTTTTCCCCGCCGTGCCTGTCCCTGATCGCGGCGAACCTGGCGGCGACTTCGCGTATTGCCGTATCCCACGAAACCGGCTCGAAGGTGCCGTCCTGCCGTTTTCTGAGCGGCGTATTCAGGCGGTCCCGGTTGTTCTGGTAATAGTTGATGCGCGATGCCTTGTTGCAGAGGTAACCCCTGGAAACCGGGTGGGCCCGATCGCCCTTGACCTTTTCGATGACCCGCCCCGTTTCCTCATCCACGCGGGCGAGGATCCCGCAATTGGCGTAGCAGAGGTTGCAGGCGGTCGGTTTCCATTCGGTGGCGGTCATAGGGCTTGGTCCTTCGAGTCAACAGCGCCCGGCAGCAACGGCATGGCGTTGCGCATATCCGCAGGCTATCGAGCCGCAAGCCGTGAGTCCACCGCCGGCTGCCTGCAGACCGACGTTTGACGTACTCTCCTGCAACGGGCACCGTGATTTTCATGAAGTCCCGGCGCAGCCATGTGTACCGCTACCGGCGCTGCGGCGCGTTGGCCGCTTTGGCCGCGTTCGTGTTGGGGTTCCTTCCGTTTCCAACGAACGGGTCCGAATCACCCGGGCGTACCCATGACAGGCAGCCAATTGCGCGCGGCGGGGCTGTGGAAAAGCACTGCAACCAATGTCACGGCGAGAACGGCCACAGCGAAACCCCTGACATTCCGTCGATCGCCGGTTTCTCGATGCTCGCGACGATGGATCTGCTGGATACGTACCGCATGGGCCTCAGAACGGCGCGTACGGTCAAGTTGCCGGACGGAACCGAGACGAACATGGTAGAAGTCGCCGAATCGCTCTCGGAAAAAGATGAACTGGAGGTGGTCATCTACTTCGCGAACCAGGAGTGGCGCCCGCATCCCCAGACTTTCGATGCGGAACTGGCCAGGCGCGGAGACCTTGTCCATGAGGAGAAGTGCGAAAGGTGCCACTATGACGGCGGCCGCGATCCGGAATCCGACCTGCCGCTGAGCGCCGGTCAGTGGCGGGAGTACCTGGAAGCGGAGTTCGAGAACTTCGACAGCGGCCGCCGGGCGATGTCCGACAAAATGAAGGAGAAGTACGACACGCTGTCGGCGGCGGACAAGCAGGCTATCATCGAGCTGTACGTGAGTGCCGGCAACTACTGAGGCCGGCCGATCATTCAACCGGGACGTCGCGGGCTTGGCTGCATCCGCCTTCTGCATGGTGATCCTGATGCTCTTCGCCCTTCCGGCGGCAGGAGAGCCCATGGAGGATGCCGACGCGATCCTGGCGGCAAAGCTGGCCGACGGCGCCTATTCCCCCCGGGGCGCCGATACCTGCCTCGGCTGTCACGACGAGAGCGAGGCCTTTCCGACGGCCGCGGTATTCGAAACGGTGCATGGGCATCCCGGCGTCGCCGGTTCGCCGTTCGCCGATGCTGCCTATTCGTCCTTCCCGGCAGGTCTGCAATGCGAGGCCTGCCATGGGCCCATGGGCGAACATGGCCGGCGCATGTTGCGCGAAGCGGACAGCCGGGAGCCCATCGTCAACTTCGGGGCGCGGCGCAACGCATCGGCGGACCTGCAGAATCACTTCTGCCTGGCGTGTCACGAGGACTACGGCCGCGCCCGCTGGGCCGGCAGCGCCCACGAGCAGGCAGACCTGGCCTGTGCCGACTGCCACCGCATCCACGACCGGGTCGACCTGGTTCGAACCCAGACGGGGCAGGCGGACCGGTGCCTCGGCTGTCACCGCGACGTGCGGGCCGACCTGCTCAAACTGTCGTCTCATCCCATGCGTCAACACCAACTCGCCTGCCGTGACTGCCACGACCCGCACGGCGGGTCCGGCGGCGGTGATGCCCTGGTCCGGGAGCCGTCAGTCAATGAGGCCTGCCTTGCGTGCCACGCGGAGAAACAGGGGCCGTTTCTGTGGGAGCATCCGCCGGCAAGCGAGGATTGCGGCATCTGTCATCTGCCCCACGGATCCAATCAGCCGGCCCTCCTGGTGCGCCGTGCGCCGCACCTTTGCCAGGCCTGCCACTCGTCTGTGGGGCATCGCAGCCTGCCGGCCCTCGCTGAACGTCTGCCGTCCGATCCCGGCGCCGAGTTTCTGTTCGCGAGCGCCTGCCTGAACTGTCATTCGCAGGTGCATGGATCCAACCACCCGTCGGGCAACCTGCTGCGCCGCTGAATGCAGGCGGCAATGTCGCGAGGCGAGTATTGTGTGTAGCGGAGAACGACGGGGTCAGGCGTGACACTGCCCGCTACGACACATACACGGCCAGTTCATCCGGGAGGCGTGACTACGCCCGACAGATCGGACTTCCCCCGATTCAGGCAACGGGCTTCGTTGCTCTGGGTCGCCCTGACTGCCTTCCTTTCTGCCTCGACGGCCGCAGCCGCGGAATATGTCGTCAATTATGCCAATGCAGACACCCGTCGCTGGTCGTGCCGGCTATGCGAGTTCGAAAAGGCGGCTGCCCAGGCGGGAACCCTGGCTGCCGGCGGGCTGAACGCCACGGGCAGCGAAATGCGGTTCGGCCGCGACAACGGCATCGACCGGTCCGGCGGCTACCTGGATCTGAATGCCGAATACCGGCTGGCCACGCGATCCGGCTTGCTGGTGGAGATTGCCGGCCGAAATCTCGGGCTCGACTCCCGGGATGCGGCGCTGCGGGTCCGCAAACCAGGGCGTTACGGCGCCCGGCTACGCTACCGGGAAACACCGCGCAATGTCGCCAGCGACGGGCGATCTCCCTTCTCGGGCGCGCAGGCGCTGACACTGCCCGACGATTGGGTGCCGGCCTTCAGCACCGCAGCGATGCGACGGCTGATTGACGGCAGTTCCCCCGTCAGGTTGGCCACGAAAAGGCGTCGCTCGGAAATTGGAGCCTGGTACAGCCTGACTCCCGGGTTGACCGTCAAGTCGGAGTTTTTCCATGAACGTAAACGCGGGGCGGACGAAACCTCCCGGGACTTCTTCTACCAGGCGACCGCGCTCCCCCAATCCATCGACTACCGTTTCAAGGGCGTAAAGGCAGGCCTTCACTATGAGACCCGGACGGTGTCGATGGCCCTCACCTACGCCGGGCGGAAATTCAACAACGGCGCGGACGTTCTGGAATGGGACAATCCGTATATCGGCGTGGTGTCTCACGGCCGCAGCGCCACCGCACCGGACAACGAGACGACGACGTTGTCATTTGCCTCGAGAATGCGCATCGGCCCGGGTACCCGCCTCAATGCCACGCTCGTCCGCAGCGAGGCGAAGCAGGACATGCCGTTCCTGGCGTATTCCTCGAACGAAACCATCGACCTGCCGCCTTTCGGCGGACCCGGCCTCGACGGGAACCGGGAACTGCTGAACGCCGCGGTGAACCTGGTCAGCCGCCCCGTCGCGCGGTTGCGCGTCAGCGTCGCCCACGCGGTCACCGACCGCCGCGACCGGCGCCGGGAAGTCATCCTGATGCCCGTGCTGGGCGACCTCTTCCCAACCGCGGCCACCGTTGCAGAGGGATACGACTACAAACGCGCCAGGACCGAAGTCGGGCTCCGATACCGACTACCCGGCGGGTTGCGGGTCGCCGCGGGTTTCCGCAATCTCGACAATCAGCGCTCAAATCTGGAAATTGCCGGCAATGACGAGCTTCGTGGCTGGCTGGAGTTGACCGGCGCGATCGGCGCCGGATGGCAACTGAGGCTCAGGCATGCCCGCGCCGGCCGGGACGCGTCGGAATTCGTGGCAAACACCCTCAATAACCCCTTGACGCGCCGCTTCTATCAGGCCGAGCGCCGTGACAGCGAATGGAGCGGCGGCATTCGCTTCGACTCGGCGGTTTCGGGTTTTTCGATCGGATTCGATGCGAACCTCCGCAAGCACGACTATCCCGATTCGTCGTTGGGATTGCAGCACGATCGCACCAACGGCTGGGCCCTGGATGCCTCTCTCGCCCCGGTGCCGGGGACATCGATCTCGGGTTTCTACGGTGTACAGATGCGCAAGTCGCAAACTGCCGGCAGCGTTCCGTTCCCGGACCGGAAGTGGCTATACGACATCGAAGACAAGGTCACCACCGCTGGCGCCCGCTTTGCGGCAAAGGGCTTCCCGCACCCTACGCTCGATCTTTCGGCGGACTACGCCCACTCCGACGGCGCCGGGGACTACAGGACGACGCTTGACGCCGTGCAATCGGGCTTTCCGGGCCTGGTCTCCCGGCACCGCTCTGTGGATGTGCGACTGCGCTATGCGTGGCGACCGCGCACGAGCCTGATTCTGCGTTACTACTTCGAGCAGTACCGGGCCGCGGACTGGGCCATCGACGGCCTTGGGATGGACGCGATCCGAAACGTGCTTGCTTCGGGACGTTCCAGCCCGAAGTATGGCAATCACCTTGTCGCCCTTCAGGTGGAAGCCAGGCTGTAGCGGAGATGCCGCCGTTCGCTAATGGTCGTGATTGTGGTCGTGAGCGCCGTCTTCGGCCGCCTGAACCTCGGCTTCCAGCAGAGCCAGGAAGCGCTCCATGTTGCGGAAGTCCTCCGAGTCGCCGGGAACCTGCACACCGCCGCCGTGGTTGTTCATGCCCTGGATCTTGTAGAGGATCAATTCCCTGTGGCTCTGGCCGTCGTGGTCGTGACCCTCATGGTCGTCCGACGCCAGAAAGTCTCTGAACACGTTGAAGTTCGTGGTCTCGTGGGCAGGGTCGGAATCACGGACGAACACCAGACGGGTGTGGTCGGACTGTCCGCCCTGGACATGGCAATTGACGCACCTGGCCTGCACGATGGGTGCGGATATCGATTCGTGGAACACTTGTGCCGCGGATTCCCGAGGTTCCCGGGCCGAAGCGGTTGACAGGTTGGTCAGATGGCCGGTCGGAACCGACATAAGGCTCATGACGGCGATGGGCTGTTCCGAGGTGACGTTCAGTTGCCATTTGCCGTCACCGTCGCCGAGTGCGCCATCGAAGCCGCTGTCCCCTGCCTCCAGCGCCTGCGCGGAAATCGTTCTCGTGGCCCAAGGCGCCACCGACAATTTGACGCGCTCCCGACCGTCGTGACCGTGACCGTCGATTCCGGCGATCTCCACTTCCGCCGTTTCTGCGCCGGTGTTGACGATACGCAGCCGGCTCTCCTGATTGGTGTTCGAGCCCGGATTGAATATGGCCACCCGGTGCGTTTCACCGGAAACCGGGACGATATCGTGCATCGCCGTCAGAAAACCGCTCGTAAGGGGGTCGTCCCCCTGTATTCGAATGTAGGCCAATACCCGTATGTCCAACTCGCTCTGCATGGTCAGCCACCAGTCGCCGTCGCCGGGCATGACACTGCCGCTCAATCCCTTTTCCATGGCGCCGGACTCGAGGTCGTCGGAGTTGAAATGGACAGTCTGCCTCGCACCGACCGTCAGGGTCAGGGGCCCCTGCTTGTCGCCGGAATCGTCGTAGGCATGGATGCTCACCTCGCCCTCCGCATCGGAACGGTTGATGACGCGGACGAACCCCTGTCGGCCCGACGTATCCCGCGCCCGGGGGAACATCGGCACGAAGTGGACGGATTCCGCCCCGTGCCCGTTGTCGTGGTCGTTGCCGTTGTCGGAGTGGCCCTGGTGATGATCGTCGCCATTGCCGATTGCGAGCGTGTTCGCGGGTGCGGTGGACAGGTTCGACAGGTAACCTTCCGGACTGCGCAGCAGGCTCATCACCGTTACCGGTTCCTCCGAGTCCACCCTCAGTTGCCACTTGCCTTCGCCCGCCCCCAGAACGCCGTTGAAGTCGTCATGCCCGGATTCCAGTGCCGCCGCGGTCAGGGTGCGGGACACACCCGGTGGTATCGACAGGTTCACATAGCCTTCGGACTCGTCGTGGCGATCGTCCGGGGAATGGCCGTGGCCGTCGTTGGAATCGTGGTGATCGTCCCCGGATTCCCCGCCATCGCGTGAGGGGTTGCCCTGATCGTCGATACCCGTGATGCGGACATGGTTTGCCGCGTGACCGGTGTTGATGATACGCAGCAGGCTGCGCTGGTTCTGGTTGCTGCCCGGGTTGAAGATGGCAACAGGGTAACTGTATTCGTAATCGCGGCCGTCGGAGTCGTCGTCATGTCCATCGTCGTCGTGGCTATGTCCGTCGTCATGGTGGCCAAGTGCGCCGTCGTCGTCATCGGAATCCTCGGCATGATGCTCCGTGGCATCAGCGGCAACGGTGTCGTGCATCGAGGTCAGAAATCCATCCTTCGGGGTGCGAATATAGGCCAGCACCTCGAGATCCAGATCGCTCGATAACACCAGACGCCAATCGTGGTCGGTGGGTCCCACGCTGCCCTTTAGGGCATTGTGGGGTTCAACGTTCTCAAGGTGCTTCGAGTTGAAATGCACCGTCTCCCCGGCATCGATGCTCAATGTCACGTGCGACCCCTCGTGCCCGGCATCGTCCACCGCGACGATCTCGACCTCACCGGAGCGATCGGAACGGTTGATCACCCGCACGAATCCTTCCCGCACACTATCGGAAGCCGACGGGAAATAGGGTACCGAGTGACTGTCCGTACTCTCTTCGGCGACGTCATCGGTGGAGGCAACAGCGTGCGACAGGCCGATACCCGGCAGAATCATTGGAAAACAAAGCAGGCCGAGCAGCGACAGGGCCCGGATTACCGCCAGGCGCCTTCGAATCGTCCCGTACTTTGTTTCCGAGTGCCCGGCAAAGGCAAGATCGCAATCGTCGGTTCCATAGTCGGGATCCGGGGCGTGAACGGCGGTGAGGTGCATCGTTTCTGGTCCTTGCAACGCCTGACCGACCGGCATAAGCGGCAGAGCGGGATTGATTTTCCGTAGCGCTCGCTACGAGAAGCCTGAATTTACCCCAAAACCCTGATTGAATCATGCTGGCCGATGGCGCGCGCAGGTCGACTATCGTGATGGTGCCCGATAAGCTCGCGCCACTTTTTCGGACAGAAGGCGAGGGGTCTGCGATGCGAAACCGGCCTGAGGCTCACCCAAGCCGGCTTGCCGCCGCCGCAGCCATCGTGCTGGCGATGCCCGGGTGGACGGCCTGGGCCGAGGGCGACGGCGGCGTGATCGAGGAAATCGTGGTGACCGGAACCCAGATCAGGGGCGCCAACATCGCGGAAGCCCTCGCGGTGTCCGTCGTCACGGCGGAGGACATCGATGTGCTCGGCATCGACTCGGGCGAAGAGTTGCTCGCCATGATCCCGGAGAACGGGCAGAACTTTTTCAATGAAGCGGAAAACATCAGCGGCGGCGTCAATTCCGCACGCGGAGATGTGGGCGCCTATAACCTGCGCAGCATGGGAACCGGCAATACCCTGTCCCTGCTGAACGGGCGCCGTGTGGTGAACTCGGCGACATTCCAGACCGAAGAAGTCGGCGGCAGTTTCGTGCCGGTGAATACCGCCAACACCAACACCATTCCCGTGCGCGGCGTGGAGCGCGTGGAGGTGTTGCGCGACGGCGCCTCCGCGATATACGGCGCTGACGCGGTAGCGGGCGTGGTCAACACCGTTCTGAAAAGCGACTTCGAAGGGCTGACCGTTCGTGTAAAGCACACGGAGTTCGACGGCTTGCCCCGTAACGATCAGAGCTTCAGTGTGGAATGGGGACGGTATTTCAATGACGGCCGCACCAACGTGGGCTTCTTTTTCGATTATCTGAAGCGCGGCAGGGTCAATTCCCAGGACGACGAGCGCTGGGCCGAATCGGATTTTCGTGACCGGATTTCAGAAGACTCGCCGTTCGCCGGCAGCGCGTCATTCCGCAACAACAGCGCCAATTCGCTTTACGGCCAATTTGACGTGGTCTCACGGCTGTCGAGCAGCCACAGCCTGCGCCGGAACGGCCTGACGGACAGTTCCGGAGAATTCGAGGTGTTTCCGGCCGGCGATCCACTGTGCACCTTTACGATCAACGATCGGATCTGCGGCGCTGCAGACGGCAACGGAACACTACGCCACAACTTGAACGGAAACCGCGATCTCAACTCCAGGCTCAATCGCTACAACATGTTCCTGTACGTCAACCACGAGTTTGATACCGGGTTCGAGAGCTTCACCGAGGTCTCGGCCTACCTTTCGGAAACCAACATGTTCCGTCACTCCTCCACACCGTTCTCTTCGGTAAAACTGCGTGTCGGCGCGGAAAACCACCACAACCCGTTTGGCCCCTGCGGTTCCCCGAACCGCCTGCCGGATTCGGTACTCGGCGACAGCGTGCCCTGCGAGGGCCTGGCGCTGACCATCGACAACTATCGATTCGCCGAGCTGCCGCGTATTGTCGACAACGATGGCGAAACCTGGCGGCTCCTTCAGGGCTTCAGGGGGCAGTGGAACGAGTGGGACTGGGAGACGGCAGCTTCCTGGTCGCGTTCCAGCAAGCAGGACGTCACCCACAACCGCGTATCCAACACGTTGATGCAGGCGGCCCTGAACGATGCCTCGCCGTCTGCCTACAACCCGTTCAGCGGCGGGGTGAATTCCAATATCGAACAGGCGCTGATCTCGGTGCGCCGCGACAGCGAGGCGGAGCTGACAACGGTCGATTTCAAGCTCTTCAACAACAGTATCTTTGCAATGCCCGCCGGACCGGTCGGGTTCCTGGCAGGCGTGGAGTACCGGCGCGAGTCCTTTAAAGACGACAGAGACCCCCGGCTCGACGGTACCGTGCAGTTCGTCGACAACGAGGGCGACACCTTCCCATATGTGTCCGATGTGGTGAACTCGAGCCCCACTGCGGACAACAGCGGCAGCCGCAACGTCTGGTCTGTTTTGGGGGAACTGCAGATACCGGTGCTCGACAGCCTCGACCTGCAGTTGGCCCTGCGTCACGAAAACTACTCCGACATACAGAACACCACTGTCGGCAAGGTCGCCCTCGGCTGGCGGCCGTTTCACTGGCTGCTGTTCAGGGGCTCGTATTCCCAGGCGTTCCGGGCGCCGAACCTGATCACCATCAACGAAGAGATCGTTGCCCGCAGCAATACCCGCAACGACTACGCCTGCGTCTACGCGGCCGAACTGGGCGGCGACCCGGATCAGGACATCGTCGACTGCCGCAACAGCATTCAGCGCACCGCTCAGGGCAGCGCCGACCTCGAGCCGGAAGAGTCGGACAACTATTCCGTGGGAATCGTGTTCGAGCCGCTTGACGGGTTGAGCGTCACGGCGGATTACTGGTCGATCGAAAAGGAGAACACCATCGGCCTGTTCGGAGAGGAGAACCACACGGTGCTTGACCTTCTGATGCGCATCGAGAACGGCTTGAACAACTGCCCGGCCGCCGCCTTCAACCCGGCCGTGCTGCGCGATGCGGAGATCGATCCCGATGCCGCGGCGGTTTACCGGGCGGCGGGCATCTGCCCGGCCGGCGGCATCCTCCGGGTCGACGACCAGTACGCCAATCTCGACGACCGTACCGTGCGCGGCGTGGATGTGGGCTTCTACTACGATCTCGATACCGCGATCGGCCGTTTCTACCTGAAATACAACGCATCGTTCCTGCTCGACTTCGAACAGCAGCCGGGCGGCGACTCGGCCACCCTGCTGGCCGCCCAGGAAGCGGGTGTCATACCGCTAAGCATCCCGGTGGACGGTTTCGCCGACCTGGTCGACCGGGACGGCAACCAGGACTACCGGCACAACACGCGGCTGTCCTGGCGCCACGGCGATTTCGGCGCGGCGGTGGGCTGGTTGCGAATCGGCGGTTTCTATCAGAGCAGCCTCACTCTCGCGGACGGCACCCGCTGGGAGATTCCCGTGGTCGATACCTTCGATGCCAATGTCGACTGGCATACCAGCTTCGCGGGCAGAACGACGCGCATACGCATTGGCGTCAAGAACCTGACCGACAGGCGCGCGCCACTGGCCGACCGTTACTTCGGCTATTTTGCCGATGCGCACACCGATCTCGGCCGTTACCTGTACCTCGACATCAGGGCGAATGTGTTCTAGCCGCACCTATTCATGAATAAACTACTGCGGTCGTCAATAGCAGCGAAAACACAGGGCGTGCTCCCGCCGCGTGCTCAACGTGCTGTAAGCACGCCTCCGCGCGCTCTGGTCCGCGCCACCCTGCGTTTTCACTACTCTTGCCAACCTCGCTACGTCCATTCATGAATAGGTGCGGCTAATGCGCAACACGTCCATGGCTGGCAATGAGTGAACCATGCGCCCTACGATGCTGTTTCTCATCCTCGGCGGGTGCTTCGGCATGGCGATGGCTGACATCCGCGTGACGCACCGCGCGCCCGTTTGCGGCTTCGGCGATCTGAGGTTCGATGCGGGTTTCGAGGGCGCCCGCCTGAGCGAGTGCCGGCAGACCGGCAAGGACGAATACAGCCTGGGCAATGCGCCGGAAAACACGCCGGTCAATTCGAGCCCCTGGTATGCGTTCCGGGTGCTGTCCGAGCGTGAACGCACCATCCGCGTCTTCTTCCACTACGGAACCCACAAGCATCGCTACCGGCCCAAAGTCAGCCGGGACGGCGAAAGCTGGCGACTGATGGACGAGTCCAGCTACCGGTTGATTCTCGACGACACCGCTGTCCGCTTCACCCTGCGCGTCGGGCCCGAACCGCTGTATGTCGCCGCACAGGAGCTGGTCACCAACAGCGACTATGCGAGCTGGCGACAGGTACAGGCGGCCCTGCAACACGTCGAAGACCGGGAAATCGGCCGAACGCTGGGCAACCGTCCGCTTCATGCACTGACCACGGCGGGTACTGCAAGCGATTGGATACTCATCGTCGGTCGCCAGCATCCGCCGGAGATAACGGGCGCGCTGGCACTCTTGCCCTTTGTCGAGAGGCTTCTTCGGCAAGACGAACTGGCCGAGCGGTTTCGTCACCGCTACCGCCTGCTGATCGTGCCGAACCTGAACCCGGACGGGGTGGCCAGCGGCCACTGGAGGCACAACTACGGCGGTGTCGACCTGAACCGGGACTGGGGATTGTTCACGCAACCGGAAACCAGCGCCGTGATCGCGGAACTGGAACGCGTGCTCGGGCAACCCGGGCAGAGATTGGTGCTGGGGCTGGACTTCCATTCAACCCGACGGGATGTGTTCTATACCCAAGAAGACGGCGAAGTGGCGATACTGCCCGACTTCACCGCCGACTGGTTGCGGGCTATCGCACACGGCGTGCCGGGGTTTACGGTGGACCGGGCCGCATCGAGGAATTCAGGGCGCCCGGTGTTCAAGCATTACATCAGCGAGACCTACGGTGTCCCCGCCATTACCTACGAAATGGGCGACCGCACCGACCGCGACCTGATTCGCCGCGTTGCGGTGGTGGCGGCGGAGTCGATGATGACCCTTCTTACCGCCCCGTAAAGCACGCTTCCCTCTTCTCGAGAAACGCGCGCACGCCTTCGTGGTGATCCTCGCTGACAAAGCAGGCCTGCAACGCGGCGAAGCTCTCCTGGGTGTGCTCCTCCGGTGTGCGCGAGGCGCTTTCCTGTTTCAATGCGGTAATCTGCCGCGGATTCTAATGTCGGTATCGGTGGCGCGCGAGCCCGCGCGTCGGCCTGACGCAGACGGTTCCGGGCCGCCGCATATTGCCGAGCAGGGCCCGGTCACCCACACTGGCTGGACTATCCAGGGGACATCCAGGCTGGCTTCAGATGCATCAACTCCGAATCGGCGTCTGCTATGACTTCCGCAATCCGCCGGACTCCGGCGTGCCGGACCGGGTGCTCTTCGGGGAGATACTCGAACAGGTCCAATGGCTCGACCGTATCGGCGCCGACCTGGTGTGGTTCACCGAACATCACTTCATCGACGACGGCTATCTCCCAAGCTGGGTACCCGTCGCCGGGGCCATGGCGGCGGTTACCGAGCGCGTGCGATTCGGCACCGACATCTGCCTCTTGCCGTTCAATCACCCGCTGCGGCTTGCCGAGGACCTCGCCGTGCTCGACAACCTGTCGGGCGGGCGCGTGGAACTCGGCGTCGGCATGGGTTACGCGCCGCATGAATTCCGGGGATTCGGCCTGCCCGTCAGCCGGCGCGTTTCGCTGATGAACGAAGGGATCGAGGTGCTCCAGCGCTGCTTTGCCGGTGAGCGGTTCAGCTACCGCGGCAAGCGTTACCGGTTCGAAGACGTGATCGTAACGCCGGGTTACGTCCAGGAAGGCGGGCCGCCGTTATGGATTGCGGCAATGTCGGAAGCCGGCGCGCTGCGCGCCGCCCGCTACAACACCCACTTTCTGCCACAGGGCGAAAGAGCCCGTTCGTTCGACCCCTGGGTACGGGCACTCGCGGCAGACGGCCGCAGCCCCTCGGACCACCGGGTAGGCATCATCCGCAGCATACTGGTAACCGACGACAAAGACGGCGACTGGCCGCCGGTCAGGGCCGCGGAGCGTTACCGCATGGACCTGTACCGCCGATTTTTCGATGAGAGCGGTGAAGGTTTCGGCAGCGGTGAGCCTGTTCCACAGACATGGGTCATTGGCGACGCGGACCACTGTGTGCAGGTGCTACGGGAATTTATCGAGACATTCGGTATCACCGACATCGTCACGATGGCGGTACCGCCGGGCCTGAGCGCCGAGCAGATGGCGCCGAGCCTGGAACGGCTGTTTACGCAGGTGGCACCGCGCCTGAAAGGCCTGCTGTGATAGCATGATCGGGTCAATTGAAGGGGAAAGACATGAACCTGAGTCAATCCGACATGGCTGTCAGCCACGCCGCGGATTCGAAATTTGAAAACTTCGATCCCGAAGGCCAATTCCAGATCCGCGACCTGGGTGTCAAGGAAGCCACGGGGGGCAATATCGAAGCCCGAATTCTGGCCGCAGCCAAGCCCTGCCAGGGCAACATAGGCCAGCACCGCCACGATGTGGACTTTCAGATGTTCTACGTGCTCAAGGGTTCGGCCACGTTTTATTTCGAGGGCACCGGCGACGTGGAAGTCACCCCCGGCTCCTGCGTCAACATGCCCAAGGGCGTGATCCACGACCTCGTGAAACACTCGGACGAATTCGAGTTCATAGAGATCATTTCGCCGTCCCAGCACGGTACGGAGTGGGTAAAGCACGTGGAGTAGCCGCTTCCGGCTTTCAATTCCGCGTACCGCGAATCGGCTGTCGTCCCGGCCGTCGTCGTTGACGATGGCCTGGAAGCTGCGGCCCGAGGCAATCGAAATCCGTCGGGAGCAGCAACCGTTCATGCCCGTCGGCCCCCAAACGAGTGTTTCGATTAAGGTAAGCCAATGGTTGATCCTTGAAAATCAAGCACTACACTGCTTGATTAACCATGAGATACGTCCCTCGCTGCTTGCAGACAGACATCTATTGTTTTTGATAGTAAGTTGGTGGAGGGGCAGGGATTCGAACCCTGGGAGGCGTTACCCTCGCTGGTTTTCAAGACCAGTGCTTTCGACCGCTCAGCCACCCCTCCGGGGCAGCGTATCTTGTCGGTATCGCAGGGGCGTATCAAGCCCGTTTCGAGGCCCCCGCTCGTGATTCACAGGCATCAGACCAGAATGTAGGATAACAGCCCAAGCGCCTGTACGAGTTTGACGTTTGAAACACCTGCGGTGGCTCTTCCTTCCCCTTTTTGCGTTGAACGTGGTGCAGGCGTCGGCAGATCCCTGCGAGATGGTGTACTGCGTAGACGCCCTGGTCGTCGGCATTGCCGACGGTGACACGGTCAGCGTGCTGGGGGACTTCTCGGGTACGCGAGAGCAGAAGCGCTTGCGCCTGACGGAGATCGATACGCCGGAACGCGGTCAACCTTGGGCATCAAGGTCGCGGCAGGCCTTGGCGAACAAGGTCTTCCAGCGCCAGGTGCGCATTGCCTCAGAAGGTGAAGATCGCTACGGGCGGCTGCTCGGGCGCATCTATCTCGGTGACCGAGACATCAACCGGGAAATGATCCGGGAGGGGCACGCCTGGGTATACCGGCAGTACTCCTCTGACATCATGCTGCTCGAAGACGAGCGTCTGGCCAGGGAACAGGGGGCGGGGCTGTGGTCCCTGTCCGACGCGGAACGGGTGCCGCCCTGGGAATGGCGGCGCGGGAGACGGCAGGCTGCCGCGGCAAGTGTCGGTTCGACTCCCACAGAAGCGAGTTCCCGTTGCGGCAGCAAGACCTATTGCCGGGAAATGGCGTCGTGTGAGGAGGCCCGCTTCTTCCTGCGTCAATGCGGACTCAAACGTCTTGACGGCGATGGCGACGGCATGCCCTGCGAACGGCTCTGCGGTAATTGATGCGTACCGGATAGCCGGACACACATACCTGAAGATGGATTCGCGCACCGCAAACCGGGCGCGTTTTGAGACGTATCGAGCGCCGCCGCTTGGAGCGATTGCGGGTTTCGCTCTCGCAGCTTTCGGCGCATCGCTATAATTCCCGCAGTATCCGTCGGAGTCGCCAATGGTCATCTCCATCGCCGTGCACGGCGCCCCCTACGCCTCCCAGGCGTCGCGTAGCGCCCTGCGTTTCGCGGAATGCGCGCTGGCACGGGGCCATGCCGTTCACCGCATTTTCTTCTATCACGAGGGCGTGCTGGCGGCGGGCAGCCACGGCGTGGCACCCCAGGACGAGGAGGATGTGCATGCCGGCTGGGTATCGCTGCAGGAATCCCACGGCGTCGAGCTGGCGGCCTGTATCGCCAACTCGCTGAAGCGCGGCATGCTCGACGCGGGCGAGCGCGACCGGTATGAAAAGCCCTCGGCCACGGTGCATCCGCGCTTCACCCTCGTTGGGCTCGGTCAACTGGTCGATGCGATCGCCACCAGCGATCGGTTCGTCACCTTCGCCGCCTGACCGACGTGAGACGGAAACGCATCCTGTTTCTGCTCACCAGGGCGCCCTACGCTTCGGCCCGTGCGGTGGAGACGCTGGAATCGGTGCAGGTGGCCGGGGTGTTCGAGCAGGAGGTCAGCGTTCTGTTCAAGGGGGCCGGCGTCTATCAGCTTCTGGAAGGGCAGGAGGGTTCCGCCGTAGGCCAGCGAACGGTGGGCAAGATCCTGTCGGCCCTGCCGGAGTATGACGTCGAGCGGATCTTCGTGTGCGGACCGTCGATGCAACGCTTCGGCATCGAAGAGGCGGATCTCTGCGTGGCCGCACAGCGCCTCGATCAGGCTGAACAACGAGACCTGCTGGCCGGCCAGGACGCGGTGGTAACCGGCTGATGGCTGCCCTGCACATCGTCAACAAGGCGGACGCCCTCCCCGACTGTCTGCCGCTGCTTGCCGATGGGGATGCGCTGCTGCTGATCGAAGACGGGGTCTATGCCGCCTGTGCCGACATCGACGCAAACGCACCCTGCCATGCCCTGGCGGACGACCTGGAAGCGCGCGGTCTCATGAACCGAATCGTGAACGCAATTGAAATCCTTTCCTACGACGGATTCGTCGAACTGGTGGAGCGGCATCGACCGGTCGTCACCTGGAGCCGCTGACCCGATGCGCATGAACGCCCGCAAAATGCGAACCGACAAGGAAGGCTACCTGCTCGACCTGTCGGTCTGGGATGCGCAGGTAGCGCACGAGATCGCCGCAGCCCACGGCGTTCGGTTAACGGAAAACCATTGGGAAGTCATTAACTTACTTCGCGATTTTTATCAAAAACATGACGTCAGCCCGCCCATGAGGCCGCTGGTGAAACGAGTGCGGGAAACACTGGGCGCCGACAAGGGCACGAGCCTCTACCTGCTGCGGTTGTTCCCGGGCAGCCCCGCCAAACTGGCCGCCAAGATCGCCGGACTTCCCAGGCCGACGCACTGTCTTTGAGCGCGCTCGGCATCGAAGCCGAATGCCGTCGGAATCAGGCAGCGACGTCGAAGCCGAGCGCCTCGGCATTCCGCCGGATGCGATCGTCGAAGGAGAGCACCGACACCGCGGGCGCCAGGTTGCGCACGAAGACGGCCGTGGAAAGGTGGATGGCGTCCAGAGCGCGTACGGGTTCATGTGGAAACCGCCGGCGCGCGCCGTCAACCACTTCCGTGTCGATGGAACAGACATTCCAGTGGGCTGCCGCGGTGTCGATGGCGGTGCGCAGGCCGGCGGCCGTTGCTTCGTCCAGACGACAGGTGGCGGCTGCGCGGTGCAGGACCCGGTCGCATTCAATGAGGGTGAGATCCGAGGTATAGACATGCGTTGCCCCGGTCAGCGCCCGGTAGGCTTCATCACCGCCGTTCTGGGCCAGCAGCCAGGAAAGCACGGCGCTGGTTTCTACATACAGTTCCATGGGGCTCAATCACCACGTGTCTCATCCAACAGCTCGAGTATGCTGTCGAGGGTCAGGACGGGCTGCGTCGGGGCGTACGCGCCGGGACGATTGGCCGCCCCCAGACGCACTTTCCCGGCGCGGGCGAGACGGCGCAGTTCGGCCCTGGAGCCGTCTGCGGGGGTGCTGGACGGTGACCGCAGCTCCGCAACCACGTTGCCACGGTGCGTGACATAGACTTCACCGCCTTCGCGAACCAAGTTGATGCATTCGCTCAGCCGATTCTTGAATTCCCTGACGCCCATGGTGGTCATGGGCGCAATGTAGCCTCATGAGGCTACAAATGCAATGCCCGGCCCCCGAACTTGACCACTTCGCCGACAATCACGATGGTCGGGCCGCGGACGTCGCTCCCGGCTACCGCTTCGGGCAATTCCTCAAGAGAAGCGGTGATTTCCTTATGATCCGGCAGTGTGGCCCGCTCGACCATCAGTGCGGGCGTGTCGGGCGGCATGCCGTTGGCGATCAATCTGGCGCAGATCTCGCGGAGCCCGAGCAGGCCCATGTAGATCACCAGTGTCTGGGTCGGGTCAATCAGTTCCGGCCAGTTCAGGTTCACCTCGTCGTGTACCCGGTGGCCGGTGACGAACCGCACCGAATGGGCCAGGTCGCGATGAGTGAGGGGTATGCCGGCATAACTCGCCGCTCCCAGTGCCGCGGTGATACCGGGCACGACGGCGCAGTCGATACCGTGGGCCGCAAGCGTTTCGATCTCCTCCCCGCCGCGCCCGAAAATGAAGGGGTCGCCGCCTTTGAGCCGTACCACGGAGCGCCCGGCCAGGGCATGTTCAAGGAGCATTTCGTTGATCGCTTCCTGGCGCACCCCGGCGAACCGCCGCCGCTTGCCGACGTAAATGCGTTCCGCTTCCCGGCGCGCGTAGCCCAGTATGCGTTCGTTGACGAGATTGTCGTAGAGGACCACATCCGCCTGTTGCAGCAGGCGTAGGCCACGCACGGTGATCAACTCCGGGTCGCCGGGCCCCGCGCCAACCAGCGCCACAGACCCCGCGGGAGGGCCCGCTTGTCGCAACTCCCGCTCGAACTGCTGCCCGGCACGCTCATCGTCGCCACTTAGAAGCATCTCGCCAGCGGCGCCGCCCACCACGCGCTCCCAGAACTTGCGCCGCGCTGCCACGGATTCGATATTTTGCTTGACGGCCTTGCGCCTCGCTGCGGCGAATTCGGCGACCCGGCCCAGCGCCGGCGGCAGGCGTGCCTCCAGCCAGCCGCGCACGATCCGCGCCAGTGTGGGCGAACGGCCGCCCGTGGAAACCGCGACCAGCACCGGATCGCGATCGACAATGCTCGGGAATATGGCCGAGCTGAGGTCCGGGGAGTCGACGGTATTCACCAGGATGCCGGCGGCCCGGCAATCCTCGAACACCTGTGCGTCGACCGGAGCGGCCCCCGTGGCGGCAATCACCAGCGCGTGGCCGGCCTGATCACCCGAAACGTAGGAACGAGGCTCAAGCGAGACCTTGCCCGAGGCCGCCAGATCCTGAACAGCCTCCGCGGCTTTCGGGGCCACCACCTGCACCTGTGCGCCGGCTTGCAGCAGCAGCTCGATCTTTCTAAGCGCTACCGTGCCCGCACCAACCACAAGGCACGCCTTGTCGCGCAAATCCACGTACAGTGGAAGGTAATCCACAACCAAACCCGATCCGGCCTGAACCCGACCGGAGTGTGGCAGATGAATTCCTGTTGGGAAACATCGGCCGGATTTCCGATGCGAGTCGGGAACCCGGCGCGCCGGGACGAGGACGCGCAATGAGCAAAACAGGGGTATTTTGAGGGTTCCGGGAATCCCACAAGGT
>JAPPHD010000025.1 GCA_028821125.1 Gammaproteobacteria bacterium | reverse complement strand
TATCCGACAAATCGAGATCCCATTCCAATTTTTTGGTGAGATTTTCGGGCTAGGGGGCAAACCGCAAACGCTGCCGCGTGAAGCTCGCCCTGCATATCGGTATGTGGGGGGCCGCCCCCACGGATCGATACATCGAGCTGGCCCAGCGTGCCGAGGCCCTGGGCTTCGATATGGTCGCGACGTCAGAGAGTTACGGATCCGACGTATTCACGCTTCTCACAGTCATTCCCAGTCACACCAGCAGCATTGGTCTCAGCACCTGCGTCATGCCGATCCAGTCCCGGACACCCGCGAGTGCCGCGATGACCGCTATCACACTGGATCACATCTCGAACGGTCGTATGAGCCTTGGGGTCGGCGTATCTTCCCCCGGCATCATCGAGGGATGGCACGGCCAGCCGTTCTCGAGACCAGTACAACGCACACGGGAGTGGCTGGACATCTTTCAGATGATCGTGGCGCGCGAAGAGCCTCTCGTGTACGACGGCGAGGTATACCAGTTGCCCTACCGGGGCGATGACGGCATGGGTCTCGGCAAGCGCTTCAAAGCCATCACCCATCCCCTGCGTAAAAGGATTCCCGTTTATCTCGCGGCGCTGGGCCCGAAGAATATCCAGCTGGCAGTGGAGAGATTCGACGGTTGGCAACCGGTCTGGATACCGCCAACGCTCTACGAAGAACTCTGGGGCGAGGAGCTCGATGCCGCACCATCCGAGTTCGAGGTCATCGCCAGTGTTCCATTCTGCATAGCGGACAATCTGGAGGAGGCCTTGCTTCCGGTCAGACGAAATCTGGCAATGGTCCTGGGCGGTTACGGCTCGCGGGAGGTGAACTTCAATCGGGATATGGCCGCACGGGCCGGCTTCGGCGATACAGTCGCTATGCTGCAGGACCTTTACCTCAGCGGCCGGCAGCAGCAGGCCGCCGAGGCGGTACCCCTGGAGCTTGCCGATGAGATGGCGATCATCGGCTCAAAGGAGCACATTCGCGAAAGGTTGAAGGCCTGAAAAGCGTCTCCGGTGACCACCCTGCTGATGCAGCTCGGCGAGGATTTCGATACAACCGTGGCCCACATGGAGTTCCTGGCGAGCGAAGTGCTCTAAATCAGGTCAGTGTTCAGCCAAACACAAACCGATTTCCGCCCTCAACAGGGCGTACCCTGATCGAACGCCCAAGCGGATCGATGTCGTGCATGGCCTGCAGCGTGCTCACATCCCTGTTCTCGGTTCTGGCAACAAACCGCTCACCGCCTTGCGAAAGGCGTCCGATGACGACGCCCGTCGATGGTGTGCCGTTGCGATCGTACTCCAGGGTATAGGTTTCCACCTGCGCATCACCCTCCGTGTTCTGCACCGCGGGCGGACCGGGTACGGCATCGAGCTGTGCCTGTAGCGCCTTCGTTTCACTGGGATTCCAGCTTGTTGGGCGCGTCGAATAGACGCCCACAGAATACTTGGACAGAACACCACCGTTCGCACCAACAAAACCGTAGCTCCCCTCTTCGTCCCGGACGCATTCCACAATAGATGCGATTCCATGCATGGAATAGTTGCTGCCCGGCCCGCCAAAATAGGGGAGACCACCCGTCGTCGTCAGTCGACGCGGATCGCCTGCATCCAGTCCCATTGCATCGCTGACCGCGAACACCGAGATCGGAAAGCAGCTATAGAGATCGATGTGGCTCAGATCCGAGACTCCGATACCTGCAGCCGAAAGTGCGGTGTTTACGGCAAGCTCCGCCGCGGGCGAAGTGCCGAGATCTGCTCGTTCGAGCAGCGCATGCTCCCGGAGATCGGCGCGACCGTGCAGGTATACCCATTTAGTCTCGGGAATGCCGAGCTCACGCGCGCGCTCGACGGACGTGAGCAATACAGCGGCTCCCAGGTTCACCTGGTCACGTGCGACGAGAAGACGGGTATAGGGATCCGAGATCAATCGATTGCCGTCACTCCTCTCCGCCAGCTCATCGGGTGTATACGACCGGCGGGTGCTGGAGAAGGGATTTCTGGCCGCCACTTCCGAGAAGGGTGCGAAGAGCTCGGCCATCTCCCGAGCGTAGTCCGTGCGTGAACGCTTCCGGTTTGCCCGCCGGGCGTTTTCGATGAGTCCATAAATCGAGGGCGCGGTAACAACCCCGTGCGCAAGGAGTGCCTCCTCCATCAGGCCCTCCAATCCAGAGCCCCTGTCTTCGACCGGCTCGTCGAGCACCTCGCTCCAGTCGACCTTCTCGCCCGACTGCTCGAGAGCGCGAATGGTCGACACCGCCTCTCCCCCGGCAAGCAGCGCCATGGACAGATCGCCGCTCCCGATACGATCGAACATCTCCGAAAGAAGCGTCTGGGGCGTGTTTCCTCCGGCGTGAGCCCAGATTGCGAGATCAGGATCAACTCCGGCACGCCTGGCGATCGATCGCGGAAAGTTGTTCGACTTACCGAATGAGGCGTCGCGTGGCGGTCCGGTATCCTCGAAGGTGCGCGTCGTGACTATCGCATCGACGTGCGGCGCGAGCGCCGTCCCTCCTTCTGCGTCCGCGATCGCCCCGCGGGCGGCCGCCGCTGCGATCTCGACCGGAGACATGGGTGTGTAATCGGGCACATCAACAGGGTTTGCGAACTGGCCGACACCGACAACGATAGGCGTTACTGTTTTTGACATTCTCTTCTGTTCCTCTATCCGTTGATCCGCGTGCTACGCGACGTAACGTGGCCATGACTTCATGCAAGTAACCCAGATGCACCGGGCTTTTGAGAATCCATGGTCCGCGCTTTCCGGATTTTCATGGTCCCAGTCATTGTAGAGCTGGCAAACCAGAATCGTCGCCGGGCCTTCGGGAAGTTCCCATGGCGTCGAGCGAGCTGACCATGCCGGCGCTCAACGGATCTGCGGATGAGCTCGTGTTGACCTCGATGTCGAACAGTGCAGCACTTCCGCGGTTGCCGAATATCCGATACGTGTGGTCGCCATGAAGACTCGCCTGCTGATAGTTGCAGTTGGGATTGGGCCCGCCGGTTGACCTACCAGGAATCGACATCATCTTCACGAGCATCGGATCAAGAGGAGAGCCAGCTCGAGTGGCTGGCGCTCGAATGGGCGGGGGTTCTTCCTGAACGGCACATTGGAGCCAGCCTCAGCAAGGACAAGTGAAATCACCTGCCCTTGCTATTCATCCGCAACCAGCCCTAGAAGTTGTAGGTCAGCTGGGCCAGAACGCGACGAGGCGGGATGAGTGAACCGATACTGGCATCCGGGAATGGCAATCCGGCAGCATAGCCATTGAACACGTCTTCATCCGCCAGGTTACGGCCGATCAGCCTGAGTTCCCACTTGTCATCGACACCCTTGAGTGCAACCGTTGCGTTCACCATGGTCAGCGAATCCGATTCGCTACCGGGGGCAAGGTGGGTCAGGAGATTCACCTCAGAGCGATAGCTCAAATCCACACCGATCTCGAGTTCCATGCCTGAGCGCAGTGGCACATGGTAGAGAAATCCGACGGCTGCATGATGTTCCGGCGACTGCACCAAGGTCTCGCCACCCAGATCCTGTGTACCACCGGTACAGCCCTGCGCTACAGTCTGCCCCGGGAAACACTCTGCGTCTGGATACGAATCATAGGTGGCATCCAGATAGGCAAGCGACCCGTTGATTCGCAGCCTGTCCGTGGGCAACCAGAGCACTTCCAGTTCCACACCTTTTGAGGTGGAGCTCGCTGCATTCGTGGTAATGAGACTGGTCGCAATGATCTGTCCGGGAATCGCGCTTTGAACCTGAAGATCCGTAAACTCCTGGTGGAATATCGTACCCGAGAGCAACATATTCTGCTCTGGTAGTTCCAGCTTCAAGCCGAGCTCGATAGCTTCCACTTCTTCCGGGTCGAACGAGAACCCGACTGGGGGATCATTGGGCCCGCCAGGTCCCGCGATGGCAGTTGCCTGATCGAATCCGCCTGACTTGAAGCCCTCTTTATACGACAGATAGGCGCTGCCATTGTCTGAGAAGTTCCAGCCGAGTGTCACGCTCGGCGAGAAGTCCTCATAGGTGTCATTGCCCCGAAGGTCGAAGGGTGTAAATGGGAAGATCAAGCCCGCCAAGAAGGCCTCTATGCTGGTCGGGTCGTCAGCATCACCAAGAGGTCCGGTCGTGTGAACAAAATCAACATCCTTTTCATCCCGGGTGTAGCGCCCGCCAACGGTCAACTCCCAGTCCTCGGCCAGGTTGATATTGACTTCGCCAAACAGCGCAAAGGATTCCTGATCCTGCTCCATTGACTTGAACGATGAGCTGCCGCCTGAAGGACCGAACGGGAACGCCCCCAACGCAAGCACGTTGAAGTCAATGTCCACACCCTGGTCAAACCGACTGTCCGAACTGTTGTAAAAGGCGCCAATCACAAAGGAGCCCCAATCGAAGGACGGTGACAAGAGGCGAACCTCCTGTGAAAAGTCGTCCCAGTCCACTTCAGTCAATGCTGAAGTTGCTCTTGCTTCGAAAAAGAAGGCAGGGAAATGCGCATATGAATCGAAGGTCTGATAGCCCGTCACTGACGAGAGTGTGTAGTCACCCAGTTCCCAGTCGATGTTCAGCGTCTGTATCCAGCCTTCGAAGGTTCTGAGCGTGGGCCCTTCGCCGTTGATTCCACCGATAACGCCGGCTTCGCCACTTTTATTCTTATCGGCCGTACAATCGTCCGCGCTGTTGATCAGACCGAACAGGGTGGCTACAGCCATATAACCCAAAGTCGCCGGCCCGCACTCGACAAGCTGAGAATCGGTGCCGTTCAACTCGAAATCGGCATAGGCGGTCTTGCTGGTAACCGAAACATTGTCGGAAGCGTGCCAATCAAGGGTTAGCCGGCCCAATGTTTCTTCGATCCCCGGCAGGTCGCTCTCCCAGAACGGTGAGGAGGTAGACTTCATCCAGCCGTCGGAATCCCGGCGTTGCACCGCGAGACGTGCGCCCACTGTTTCCGAGACCGGGCCGGCCAGGGTCAACCGGTAGCGTTGCTCGTCGGTCTCAGTCTCGTAGCCGGCACTTACCGAACCCTCAAATTCTTCACTCGGCCCCCGGGAGACGATATTGACGAGGCCGGCAGTGGTGTTCCTGCCAAAATAAGATCCCTGCGGCCCCCTCAACACTTCAACACGCTCGACATCAAAATAGCCAAGCTCCCAGGTATCGATTCGCTGCAGAGTAAGCCCGTCCACGGCGAGGCCCACGGCCTGATCGAAAAAGTTACTGACGGATACGCTGCCAAACCCCCTGATCGACATGCGCTTTCCGGCATTGGTCTGATTGATGTTCAAGTTCGGCACTGAATCAGCCAGATCCGTCAATTGCTGGGTGTCATAGGCATCGAGTTGCTCGGCACCGATCACCGTGAGAGACGTCGGCACGTCGACAAGCGACTCCTCACGCTTGCGCGCGGTAACCAGAATCTCCTCGATCACCCCCGACCCGTCCGGCGCCACACCTGCATCTTCGGCGAACGCCGTGGCGGTGATTGCAAAGGCGATTGCGCTGGTGAACCCAACTACTCCCCCAAAGGTTAGTTTATATGAAATCATTTGACTCTCCCCAGCAATGACTGCTCACTACCCGATTCATCGTCGCGATGCACCGACTCCGCGACGACCCCACCATTCGACCATTCTATGCACACGAAGTATAATATTTCAAGTGAAATACGATTCAAGTAAAAAATTGTTACCAAATTTGCAGAAAACTTTATCATTTCAATACGATACGGCAAGAAATATGAATTTGACAGTGGCACGAATCCCTGATCAGCAGCCTGGCCCACGCTTCAGCGTGCCATTTTGACTGTGTTAGCTCCGTAACCGTCGATTGGTTGATGTGCCGGTCGGCGTTCAACCACTGCGCCGGTCGGCAGCCGGTAATCTCTGCCGACACCGGGCTGGAAAAGCAGCGCAAGGCCCTCGCCAAAACATGATTTGAAACGTATTATTTTTTAGCATATCATCAGTGTGTCAGAAATTTGACGGTTTAACGGGGTTAATAGCTACGTAATTTTCATCGGATAGCGGCATCCGTTCTATGGCACGGTTTTCCGACACGGCGGCCCGGGTCCGCAGGATCAACTGGAGCAACCCATGCGCATATCAATGATCACGGAATTGCAGCGGTCGGCTTCCGACGACGGCCTGGTCGATTTCGAGGCGACCTACCGGGAGTCGCTCGCGCAGGCCCGTCTCGCCGACGAGGCCGGCTTCCACACGATCTGGATCACCGAGCACCATTTCCTGCCGACCTTTTCGGTCGCTCCCGGCTCGGACCAGTTCCTGGCGGCCGTTGCGGCGCAGACCAACAACATCCGGGTCGGCACCGGTGTCGTCGTCCTTCCTTATCATCACCCCATTCACGTCGCCGAACGCATGGCGATGCTCGACCTGATCTCCGAGGGCCGCCTGGAGTTCGGCACGGGACGGGGCGGACCTTACGAGGTGACCGGTCACAGCATCGACCCGCGCGACACCCGCTCCATGTGGGAGGAGTCGCTGGCCTGCATCGAAGCGATCTGGTCGAGCTATCCGGACGAGTTCAGTTGGGAGGGCGAGCACTGGCAGATTCCGCCACGCGTGGTCGTACCCCAGCCGGTTCAGAAGCCGATTCGACGCTGGCTCGCCTGTGCGCAGCCGGCCAGCTTCAGTGTCGCTGCCGACCATGGCATGGGGGTGCTTGCCTTCGTGCCCAGCCCGCCCAGCGTCACCGCGCCCCTGATCGAGCAGTACCGCGAGCGCATCGCAAGCTGCCCCGGTCCCGCGGAACGGCGCAACGAGAACTGGGCGAGCATGACGTTCGGGGTGTGCGGCGAGGACGGGTCTGCGGCCAGGGAACTCGTCAGCCGGTCGTTGAAGGTGTTTTTCGGGCCGGATCGTCCGTACAACGCGGCCGCGGCGGCGATCACCAAGAGCCTGATCGAGGAGTGGGACGGGGAGATTCCCGACGATCTGAAGGTTCACATGACCAAGGAACACGAAACCGCGCCCATCAACGCCGCGGAAGTGGCGACGGCCACCGGGCTCACTGCGGCGGCGCGGGCCGCGAGACAGGACGGCGAACTGGATTCCTGGGAGAAGCTCGATCCCGAAACGCTCGCCGACTCCGGGATTACGGTTGCCGGCACGCCGCAGCAGTGCATCGATTCGCTGAAGCTCTATGAGCAGAACGGCGTCGACGAGGTGCTGGTGCTGGTGCAGAACGAAACGATACCGCACGATGTTTCGATGAAGACGATTCGAATGTTTGGCGAGCACGTGATTCATCATTTCCATTGACGATGACGAACCCGTGCCCGAATCATTCGCAATTGCCGGCAGCGCGAGTGGTTCGAAGCTTGCCGAAGCTTTTAGAAGCTTGCAGAAGAGGCTCGCCCCTCTCTAAGTAATGACAACAAGGATTCGATGAGTTGAGACCCGAAGACTTTCAAACCGGCCCGTTGGACCCGGACAAGCTTGTCGCGTCCATCGATCCGGACTATTGGCAGGAGTTCGGCTTCCCGCACCCCCTGTTCGACCGGCTCAGAAAAGAGGCCCCGTTCACCTGGCTGGAACATCCGGATGTCGAACCGTTCTGGATGGTCAGCCTGAACAGGGACATCAGGGAGATTTCCCGTAACCCGGCCGTATTCAGCAATGCGGGACGCCTGACCACCAATCTGAAGGACACTACGGGAGAACAGGGCGCTCAGGTGAACAGGCCCACGCTGCTGAACATGGATCCACCGGAACACGGGATACACCGGGGCATTGTCGGCCAGCGGTTTCAAATGACGGAGGTCATCAGGCACGACGACCCGTTTCTGGCTATGTCGGTGAGGGAAATCGTCGATGACTTCATGGGCGACGGCGAGGAACGTGAGGGCGATTTCACAAAGCCGGCACAATGGTTGTCGGTTGCTGCGGTAGGCCGTGTATTGGGCTTGCCCGAAGAGCACTGGGATGATGCATTCACCTTTGCCAATGCGGTTGCAGCCCCCACCGATCCGGAATTCATGCTCGGTAAAACCGCGGCGGAATCGAACAGGGCGGCGGTGCTGGGGTTGTCCGCCGTCTTCGCGCCGCTGTTCGAAGAACGCAGGAGATCTCCGCGGGACGACCTGGTGACCATGCTTGTCAACGCCGAAGGTGTGGATATCGATTTCGAGCAGCTCGTGGTTCATGCCGTGCTGATCCTGATGGGCGGCGTGGAGACGACGAGAAACGTGATGGGCGTGGGGCTGTTGGAACTGCTCGAGCGGCCTGAGCAGATGCAGGCGCTGGTGCGGGATCCCGACAGGCTTCCAAGAGCCGTCGAGGAAATGATCCGTTGGACCGCCCCCCTGGGCCACATGTTTCGTACCGCCAGGGAAGACATTTCCGTCGGCGGCACGAAGATCCGCAAGGGTGAAGTGGCGGCGCTGTTCTGGCCGTCCGCCTGCCGGGATGAAACCCTGTACGAAAACCCGCACGAGTTCCGCATAGACCGGCAACCGAACCCGCATCTGGCATTCGGGGTCGGGGAGCACCTGTGCCTGGGCAGGGTGCTGGCAAGGCGTCAGATCATCGCGATGTTCCGTGAACTGCTGCCGCGGTTGGTCGAATGCGAGGTGGCGGGTCCCTTGTTGAGAGCGAACAGCCTTATCAACGGATACAAGCGGATACCGCTTCGCTACCGGATCAGGCCTCACGCCGGTTGAGTATTGTGCCAACGCTGGTGGAGACAGTACCCAAGATGCCAACAGACGTCGGCAGACAAGGACGATCCGCTTGCTCGCGACAGGATGGCAGTGCGGTTCGTCAAATGCGGTCCAACGACATGACGGGAGAATGAGGTTTGGCGAAACAACGAAAAACGGTCGCGATGAACGAGGACGAGGTCTGGGCATTCATTGACTCGCAGCGCGACATGCATGTGGCGACCATCAACAGGGACGGTACTCCGCATCTCACGACCAATTGGTTCGCGTTCGTGGGCGAGCGGCAGATCACTTTCAATTCGTATGAGGGATCGCAGAAGGTCGTCAATCTCAGGCGGGACCCCCGTATCGGGCTATTGTTCGCGGACGGCGAGATGTACGGCGAACTGCGCGGGGTTTCGATAAAGGGGCGTGTCCGATTCGTGGACGACACCGCGGAAGACCTGAGCGCGCTGCAGGCGATCTACGAAAGGAACAAGGCGTTTACCGAACCACGGATATCCGGGGATGCATCGCCGGAAACGACGTCGACGAAAAGGATCAGCATGATCGTTGAAATCGACAGGATCATAAGCTGGGACCACGGCAAACTGGCCGCGGTGAAGAAATAACGGATCAGGAGCACGACTGTGAGCAGTGTTGACGAGAACAATTTGTGGCGCCTCGAATCGCCGGGTGCACAGGGTTGGGGCAAAAGCGTCCGGCCCGGCGCCGACAACAAGTACACGATGATTTCCTGCGACACCCATGCGGTGGAACCCGTGGACTTGCTGGCGAAGCGGGTCCACAGCCGGTTTCACGATCGGTTGCCCCGCGTTCAAGTCGATGGAAAAGGCTCGAAGTGGCACATCGTCGAGGGCATGGAGCCCGCGCGCTGGATCATGGACAACGAAGACCTTTTCGGTGAGGACCGGGAGCGCAATGCGGTCAGCGGCGACCCCGAAGAACGGCTGCGCCACCAGGAACGGGACGGCGTGGATGGAGAGGTCATCTATCCGAACAAGTTCTCGGTGATCTTTGCAACGCGCGACCCGGAGTTCGCATTCGCCCAGGCGCGCGCGTACAACGACTGGGCGTGGGAGACCTACGGGCCGCACGTAGAGCGACTGTCTCCGATGGCTGTGATACCGACGATGGACATCGATCTGGCCATCGAAGAGATCGAGCGGATCAGGCGGATGGGCTACCGGGGCGTGACGATTCCGGTCAAGCCGATCTATGGCAGCACCTCTGCGCGGGACGCCCACTACAACCGACCCGAATACGATCGGCTCTGGGCCTGCCTGCAGGACTCGGGGCTTCCGGTCACGGCGCACGTGGGCACGGGAAAGGACCCGCGAACGACGAGAGGCCGGGGCGGCGCGGTTACCAACTACGTGGCGCACGCGCTGGCCCCTTCCGTGGAGTTCATGTCGCTCTTGTGCTCGTCCGGGGCCCTGGAGCGATTTCCCGGATTGAGGGTGGTGTCCGTGGAAAGCGGGGTGGGCTGGTTTCCCTGGTGCGGCCAGGCAATGGACGAAGCCTACAAGAAGCACCATATGTGGTCGTTTCCCAAGCTCAGGCACCTGCCGAGCGACTATCTCAAGACCCAGTGTTACGCGACCTTCATGGAAGATCCGGTCGGCTTGAGTCTCGCCGAGGAGTTCGGGTATACGGATTCGATGCTCTGGTCGAACGACTATCCGCACCAGGAGGGTAGCTGGCCGCACTCGGCTGAAGCGATCGAGCGGCAGATGGGCCATCTGTCCGAAGACACCCGGCTCAAGATCCTGGGTGAAACAGGCAAGCGCTTGTTCGGGTTCGACGCGTAGCCGCCTTCGTTCGCGATCAGGTCGGACCAGGCGGCCCCATGGGAGCCTGCACGAAGTTGCGTGACGACACGGACCTGTTCTGGAGCGGCCTCCAGGAAGGCAGGCTCTTGTTTCAGCAATGCCGCGACTGTGGCTTGGCCCGGTTCCCATTCAGAATGTCCTGTGCCGGCTGCGGGTCGGTCGAAAACGACCTCGTAGAGTCTGTTGGCGGCGGTGTCGTCTACTCCTGCACGCGGGTCGAGCGCCCGTTGCCGCCGGGATTTTCCGAGCCCTATACCGTTGTTCTGGTCGAGGTGGAAGAGGGCGTTCGTTTCCTGGGCCTATACGATTCCGAACAGGAAATGCCTGAGATCGGCACAAGGGTGCAAGCGTACGTGAACCCGGAAAACGGGGCGCCCGTTTCTTTCCGGGCCGAATCGGAACCAGGCAAGTCAGGCAATGGCTGACGAGCCGGTAATCGCTGGCATAGGCACCACGGATTTCTCCAGGAATTCGGGGCGTTCCGAGCTGCAGCTTGCGGTCGAAGCGATCCGCGCGTGCATGGACGACGCGGGCGTCAGCCCCGACAGCGTTGACGGCATGGTGACGTTCACCATGGATGAAGCCCCCGAAGTGGATATCCAGCGCGAACTCGGGAGCAGAAGACTGCGCTATTTTTCCCGGGTGCCGTTCGGCGGCGGTGGCGGCTGCGCGACGGTGGGTCACGCGGCCATGGCCGTTGGGGCGGGCGCGGCGGAATGCGTCGTAGCCTATCGGTCGCTGAACACGGCATCGGGTGTGCGCTTTGGAGGCGGCCGTCTGCGGCCGCCGCCCGAATCCGGGGATCAGCGGTGGTTCGTGAAACACGGGCTGGTTACGGCTGCGTCGAGAGTGGGGATCACCGCGCACCGCTATCTGCACAAATACGGTCTGGATGACGATGCCTATGCACCGTTTGCATTGTCTGCCAGGGACTATGCGGCAACCAACCCGGCCGCCTACTACTACAACCGTCCGCTGACGCTTGCCGAATACCTGGCATCGCCCTGGATCAGCCGGCCGTTGAGAAGATACGATTGCTGCCAGGAGTCTGACGGAGCGGTGGCGATGCTGGTGACCACCGAGTCGCATGCCAGGCATCTGCAAAAGCGGCCGGTAAAATTCCTCGCTGCCGCGCAATGCGCGGGTTTTGATCAGATGGGCCTGGCGCAATACTGGAGTGATGACATCCTGCGCTTGCCCGAGGTGGCTGGCCTTCGGGAGCAGTTGCGTGGCCAATGCGGCATGGAGCCGTCCGAGGTGGATGCGGCGATGCTGTATGACCATTTCACGCCCCTCGTCGCATTGCAGTTGGAGCAGTTCGGATTCTGCGGCGACGGTGAAGCGACGGAATTCGCGGCCGACGGCAACCTGGGATTGAACGGCGCCCTGCCGATGAACACCCATGGCGGCCATCTCGGCGAGGCCTACCTTCATGGCATGAACCACATCGGCGAGGCAGTGCGGCAGTTGCGGGGAGAGGCGGTCAATCAACTGGAAAAGGTTGACACCGTCCTCGTAGCCTCCGCTGCTTCCACGCCAGCCAGCGCCTTGATTCTCGGGCGGGGCTAGCAGCACGTGGCAAGAGTCCGCCTGCATTCGAACGCCGCTGCATCCCGTCTGACTGCGTTCTCGAGCGCGTGGCGCCCCCTCGCACTCCCCAGGCTGAAAGCTCCGCTCGTGGCTCAAACACGCCCGTTATTCTCGCTCCTCGCGCCTTATCAGCCGGGCGCATTCGTTTCGCCCCCGCGGCCCCCCTCTCAGTGCGAAACCGGACCTTTACCACGGGCTGCTACGGATACTCGCAATGATTGATACGGAATCCACTTACATTCATGTCCTGTTCGACCAGGGGGAAAAAACGCCGGACAGGCTCTGGATGCAGGAGGTCGATGGCGACGAAGCGACCTTCGCCCAATCCTGCGAACTGGCCCGCCGATGGGCCAACGCGCTCGGTGAACTGGGCGTAGGCGCGGGCGACATGGTGGCGACCCTGATGGAGAATTGCCTGGACAGCCAGCATGTCTGGCTGGGCGCGGCATTGTTGCAGGCGGTGGAAGTGCCGTTCAGCCCGCTGTTGCGGGGCGATTCGCTCGTTCATGCGCTCAACGACAGCCGCTGTGTGGTGCTGGTCGCTGCGGCAGACTTCTGCCCGAATGTCCTGGCGGTTGCCGAGCGGCTTGAACACCTCGAGCGCATCGTGGTGGTGAATCCCCGGGAGGCGCTGCCCGGCTCCGCCTTCGAGACCGTCAGCCGGGACAGCCTGCTGGAAAGCGTCGGTACTGCGATATCCGTCGATCTGCCGGCGCCGGGAGACATCGCCTGTGTGCTCTATACCTCCGGCACGACCGGGCCGTCGAAAGGCACGCTCATCCCCTGGGGCCAAGTGACCGCAAACGCCGCCGCAACCGACGTTACCGCGTTTACCCGCGACGATGTCTGCTACTACACCGGCGCCGCCAATCACGCCGGTGCACGCAGCCAGCCACTGATGATGGCGGCCCTCGGGGGCCGCTTCGTCATGCGCCCCTCCTTCAGGACCCAGGACTTCTGGTCGGACGTCGACCGGTACGAATGCACGTTCACGATCATGGTGGGGGCCATGGCGCATTACGTCATGAGCCAGCCGGAAGGGCCACAAGACAGTGCACATCCGTTGAAGTACGTGCTCATGGCGCCGGTGCTGCCCAACGTAGAGGAATTCAGGCGCCGGTTCGGTGTGGAGGTGTGCACCGGCTACAGCATGACGGAGCTGAGCGGCCCCATCACCTCCGACGGATGGCGCATCGAGGTGCCGGCAAGCTGCGGCAAGCTGCGCGCCGGGTGGCCGCACTACGACGCCAGGCTGGTCGACGAGGACGGCCGGGACGTACCGCTTGGCAAGGAAGGTGAACTGCTGGTACGCACCGGGGCGCCGCACACGCTGAACGCGGGCTACCTGAACCGGCCGGATGCGACGGCCGAGGCCTGGCGGGATGGCTGGTTTCACACCGGAGACGTGTTTCGGCAGGACGAAAACGAGAATTTCTATTTCATAGACCGGCGCAAGGACGCGATTCGCAAGAGCGGTGAAAACGTTTCCTCCTTCGAGGTGGAAATGCAGCTCTCGGCCCATGAGCACATCGCGGAGTGCGCGGCAATCGCCGTGCCGGCGGACAGCGTGGAGGACGAAATCAAGGTGTTCCTGGTGCCGGTGCAGGGTGCTGAAATCGACCCGGAAGACGTGGTGAAATTTGCCGCGAAGTCCATGCCGCGTTTCATGGTTCCACGCTATCTAGAAGTCGTGAGCGAACTCCCCAAGACCCCGACATTGCGGGTGCAGAAGGCGGAATTGCGCAAGCGCCCGAGGACGAACGAATGGGACCGTGTTGCGGCGGGAGTCGACATCAAGACACTGCAGGAATAGCGCCGAAGACAAACGGCAAACAAAGACGGCAAAGGCTGACGGCGAGGACCAACGGCAAAGATCGAAGGCAAAGGTCGACGGCAAGGACCAACGGCAAAGATCGAAGGCAAAGGCTAACGGCAAGGACCAACGGCGAAGAGCGAAGGCAAGAGCCAACGGCAAGGACCAACGGCGAAGAGCGAAGGCAAGAGCCAACGGCAAGGACCAACGGCAAAGAGCGAAGGCAAGAGCCAACGGCAATGAGCAACGGCACGATGAAGGGTGCGGTATTGGTCAATCCCGGCGACCCATTGGAAATAGCGGACCTGACCCTGGGAAACATCGGGGCGGGCGAAGTCCTGGTGCGCGTCGAGAAGGCGAGCGTCTGCCACACAGACCTGACGGTGCAGCAAGGGCTGTTCCCCATGCCCGTGCCCATGGTGGTCGGTCATGAAGCGGCCGGTGTCGTCGAAGCGGTGGGCGAGGGCGTCAGGCGCCTGCAGCCGGGAGACCGCGTGATCGCCTTCGCCAATCCGTTCTGCGGACAGTGCTCCCATTGCTACCGTGGCGAGACGTACCTGTGCTCCGGCGAAGCGACGTTCCGCGCGCCCGAGGGTGAACAGCGTGTGCAAAGAAACGGAAACGGCGTTTTCACCATGGCCGGGGTCGGCGCGTTTTCCGAGCGGATGCTGACCCACGAGAACTCGCTGGTTGCGATTCCCGGAGAGCTCTCGTTTACCAAAGCGGCGTTGCTGGGCTGCGGCGTTTCCACAGGGCTCGGCGCGGCACTGAATACGGCCGGCGTCTGTGCCGGAGACGAAGTCGTGGTAGTCGGTTGTGGAACCGTCGGCCTGGCGGCGATTCAGGGCGCCCGCGTTGCCGGTGCTTCGCGCATCGTTGCCGTCGACCTGCTCGATGCCAAGCTGCGGATTGCGGAGTCGGTCGGCGCAACGGACGTCATCGACGCGAACGATGACGAAACCGCGGCCAGAGTACTGGAACTCACCTCCGGCGGGGCCGATATCGCCATCGAATGCATTGGCAAACCCGAAACCACGGCATTGGCGGTGCAGTCGGTTCGCCGCGGCGGCACGGCGGTGCTGGTCGGGTTCATGCCCCTCGGCGCCAACATCGAGCTTCCGGGTACGGAATTTCTCTATACCGGAAAGAGGCTCCTCGCCAGCGTACTGGGCTCGACGAATTTCCTGACGGACCTGCCGAGATACGTGGCGCTGATAGAAGCGGGGGAAATCAACCTCGACATCCTGTTGTCGGATCACTTCAGGCTCGATGAGATCAATGAAGCGATGGCCAGGCTTGGAGCCGGCGATGTCGTCAAACCCGTCATCGACGTCGGTGAAGCCGCATGACCGCGCTCACATCCACACTCACATCAGGCCTGTTTTCCGCACTTGCTGCGCCAGGAATTTCGCGAAAGGCTCAAAATCCGTATCGACGCTCGCCGACTCCAATGCAACCAGGTATTTCTTCCGGTCTTCCACGCGAATGACCGTCCAGGGGTATCCGCCGGACGCGAGCATCGCATTCATCAGGAATCGAGCGATTCGCCCGTTGCCGTCACGGTGCGGATGGATGTGTCCAAACAACCAATGCCCTGCAACCGCGCGCACGGCAGGATGCGGCTCCTCCTCCAGAAGCGCAAACAGGGCGTCCATTGCATCTGGAACAACCTCGTAACGCGGTGGCACATGCCTCGATCCCCGCAGATATACAGGTTGATTGCGGTAGCCGCCTAACCCTGACGGTCCATACACGCCGGCTGCCACAAAGGGTTCGAACAGTTCGAAAAACCACCGACCGTGATCCGTACGGAAGGTCTCCCCTGCGTTCGCGCCGTTCAGAATGTTGCCTATTGATTGCTGAACGGCCAGAAACGTCTGCCAGTAGCCTCGTGCTGCAAGGGTATCCTGTTGTTTTCGGTCCTCCGGCACGCGCTGGGGATCCCAATCCCCCGCCCGGACCTGGTCAATGAGCTCTTGCGTTACCCGGTACCCTTCAATGGAAAGCGAATGGTAGGCATCCGTCGTGTACATTTCGTGGGCCTGTTTGAGATATCGCTCTTTTGCATCCGCATCCACGGGCAGACCCGGGGGTGCAGGAAAGGCGTCCAAGATTGGATTGCGCGCCAAACCCCACAAGGTTCTTATGCGATGGGTGATTGGAGGAGCGGTATATCCCTGGATGCTGCCGAGTGCGATTGCGGCCTTTCCGTCATCCAATGAGAAAGGATTGTATTCGCGAACATCATGCTCAGTATCACGCATGGCTCGGAGAATCTCATCCGCGAACCTGTCCCTGCCTATATGACGGAACGCTCCGGCCAATCGCCCCGCCACCTTCGAATGACCGCCCTCCAGCAATCGACGAACGAGTTCCGTGACCTGGCTCACCGAGGCCAGTGCCGTTCGAGCCTCGACCGGGTGATCACGAAAAAAACGCACGGGCACGCGCAACAAAGCCGCCTCGACCGTAAACAGGCGCAGGCCATCCTTGATGCAGAGATCGTCCCGTGCCGGCGTCCGGGGACTCTTGAGGTTGAACAACGATGTCTGGAACGGCAAATCAATTCGATGGTTCCGCGCATCTGGAGCATGCACAATGACTTGGCGCGGCACCGTGGAGTTCTCTGCGTGGAGAGTCAGTGAAAGGTCGGGCGACAAGTGCCACTGGGAATCGAACCGATGTGTGCAATATCGGGAGCAGAACTCCCAGAACGCAGTGTGCCAGGGCGTCGAATCGTGTTCCCGGACGCCGGGTTCACTCGCCATAAGCCAGCCTTTGACAATCGGCATCAGCCAGCCATGGCGCACCAGGCGCTCTCGATCTTTTCTCGAAAATTCCGCAGACCGATAAACGCCCCGGCCGCGCTCCTGGAGGCGGCGCAAGGATGTCAGCGACTGAGCCAGTTTCTCGTTGGGCGCGACCATGCCATTGCCGAATGTGTTATGGATGGTGGGCCAATGATAACATGGTCGTCCGAATACACGAGTATTGTGTGTTCTTATTACACGAGTATTATGAGTTCCAGATGCGCGAGTATTGTGTGGTCTGGTTACACGAGTATTGTGTGGTTTGGCTACACGACGATCGTGCGTGCCGGATGCGCCTTCCTGCCCGGATGGACGCACCGACGAGCCGATCGAACAGTTCGCCGGGCTCGATCATTCGGCGGACGCCACTGGACGGGGAGAAGTTGCATGATCGCCGAGAAAAGGCGAACGTGCTGATCCCGGTTTATCAGTTGGAAGGAGCACTAGCCTGCCCGGACCCCGTATGCCGCGTAGCGATCGATAGCTTGCGCAGCGCCGTAAAGAACTTCGTCACGTCGTCGGCAAACAGTTCAGGCTGCTCCATCGCGGCGAAATGCCCGCCCCGGTCCATCTCCGTCCAGTGGACTATGTTGTAACGCCGTTCCAGCCAGGCCCGCGGCATCAGGACGAGTTCCTTGGGAAACCGGGCCACTCCGGTCGGCACGGATACCCGCGCCGCGCCATCCGGCACATCCATGCCCGGCAGGTGGTTCTCGAAGTAGAACCTCGCGGCGGAAGCCGCCGTCCGGGTGACCCAATAGGTCATGACATTGGCAATGAGGTCGTCTCGGGAGAACACGGACTCCACGTCGCCGCCGCAATCGCTCCAGTTGCGGAACTGCTCGACGATCCAGCCCAGCAGGCCGGCCGGCGAGTCGTTGAGCGCGAGGCCGATTGTCTGGGGCTTGGTGCCCTGAATCCTGGCGTACCCCGTTTCGCGGGCCATGTGTTCCTCGAACTGTTTCAGCCGCTGAACCTCCTCGCCGGTCAGGTCTCCGGGCTGTTCGGGCGCAGGGGCAACGGGCATGTTGGTGTGCAGGCCGACAATGCGCGGTTCATCGAGTTCGGCAAGCCTGGTAGTGACAAATGCCCCCCAGTCGCCGCCCTGAGCGCCGTAGCGCCGATAGCCAAGCCGGCGCATCAACTCCGCGAAGGCCCGGGCGGTTCGCTCGATGTTCCAGCCGCGCTCTCGCGTCGGCCCGGAGAATCCGTAGCCGGGCAGCGACGGAATGACGAGATGAAACGCCTGACGCTCCTCGCCGCCGCCCCGGGGCGGGTCGGCAAGCCGATCAATGACCCCAAGGAACTCGATCACCGAACCCGGCCAGCCATGCACGATCAACAGCGGCAGAGCATTCGGGTGCGGTGACCGCACGTGGATGAAATGGATGTTCTGGTTGTCGATGGTTGTCGTGTAATGGGGTAGGCGGTTCAACCTGTCTTCGTACGCCCGCCAGTCGAATTCCGAGCGCCAGTACGCCGCGAGTTCCCGGATGTAGGGAACGTCGATCCCCATATCCCAGCCGCCCTCGCTGAAGTAGTCGGGGAAGCGCGTCCGTTCCAGTCGCGCGTTCAAATCTGCGAGAACCGCGTCCGGTACATGAATCCTGTAACGGTCCACCGCATTGCCCTTTGCGCATGCCCGGGGAGCCGATGCGTCATTCATGGGCATGAAGAGTTTCCGGTACTTGCCCGGGCGCTGCGTGCAATGTGCAACGGGATGTGTCGCCACGTCGACTCACAATGCCCTCCGTCACGGGCTACGCCTGCTCTGCAAAGTACGGTACGATCTCGGCACCGAGCCGCGCCGTGCTTTTCAGGATCTCCTGGTGGCTCAGTTCGCCGTACTGCTGCATGCACAGCAGCCTGTCGAACCCGGCCTCCTTGAATTTTGCGATCTTCTTGCGGCAGGTATCGACATCGCCGATGACCACGGAGTCGATATCGCGTACGGCCTCGAAGACCGCCTCGTTGGTGATCTCGTGCCCCCCAAGCTCCTGTTTGATCAGCGCCACCGCCGGATTCTCGTCGTCGAGTTCGTCTTCCGTGAGCGGCGCGTCATCGACCTGGTCCCAGACGAACTTCGACCGGGGATCGATGTTGCCGCGAACGGTCTGGAAGAACAGGTCCCTGGAGATGCCGTAGATCCTGGGTACCGAAGCCACGTACCAGATGGCCGAGCGATAGGCGTTGCTCTCGATCGCCGCCTTCTCGGACTCCGCAACGTGCACGAACGTGAATACCCCCACCTGGTTGTTGATGAAATGGCCGGCCGGAGATTCGCAGGCCGAAATAGCCTTCTTGTAGATCTCGACCCGGTCGGCCAGCAGGTTGACCGGCGTGAACAGCGTCGTGCACAGCGTACCCACGCCCATCTCGCCAGCCCGTCGGAAGGAGTCGGGGCTCGACCCGGTATGCCAGATGGGGGGGTGTGGCTTCTGGACCGGTTTCGGCTGCACGTTCTTGCCTTCCACGGACCAGCGGTCGGACTTCCAGGTGATCGATTCCTCGGTCCATGCCCTGGGCAACAGATTGGTGATTTCCACCAGGTCGGTGAGGGAAGTGGTGCCGCCGTCCGGAACGCCGAATGTCGACCACTCCATGCCGCTCGATCTCGCCAGGCCGACCTCCATGCGGCCGTTGGAGATGTGATCGAGCACCGCTGCCCGCTCGGCGGTGCGCATCCAGTGGTTGATCTCGAGCGGTGCGAGAAATCCGGCGCTGCCGATGCGGATCTTTTCGGTCGCGCCCGCAATGGCGGACAGAATCAGCTCGGGCGTGGAACTGTAGCTGAAGTCCGCCGAGCAGTGATGCTCGACCTGCCACCAGCCGTTGATGCCGGCGTCTTCCGCCGCCCTGGCCTGCTCGACGGTTTCGCGCAATAGCTGGCCGTAACCGCCGTGTTGTTCGCAGTCTTTTTTCTGAACTTCCGTGAATACGTCAAACAGCATTTTTTCGCTCCCGAGCGGGTTTTCGTTTGGCGAGAACGACCCGTTTCGCGTTCTCGTAGAGGTAGGCTTCCAGTACGCCCGCACGAAGCTTGCCGGCAATCTCGTCCGAGCACTCCAGACATCGCTTCATGTCCAGCACGGGATGGTCGGAGGACCACATGACCCGGTCGCGGCCCCGCGTGTTCATGAAGTGCAGCAGTTCGTCGGGCAGGTACTTCGGCATCCAGGCGGAGGTCATCATGTACAGGTTCGGATACTTGATCATCAGGCGCATGGCCGTGCCCCACCAGGGGTCCGCGCCGTGCGTCATGATGATTCGGAGTGTCGGAAAGTCCCGGCAGACCCGGTCGAGATGGATCGGGTTCTGGCTTTCGGCATCGAGCCTCGGCCCCGGAATTCCCGTGAAAACGCTGAGCGGCACGTCGAGTTCGACGCACTTCGCGTAGAGCGGATAGTAGTAGGCGTGTGTCGGCGGCTTGTCCATCAGCGAGGGCATGACCCGGAACAGCGTCACGTGCTCGGCGTTCAGCAGGTCTTCAGCCGCCCAGACGCTGTCGAGCAGGCGGTTTACGTCAACGAGCGGGCACAGGCTGAAACGGTCGGGATGCTGCCGCGAGAACTCGAGAACCCGCGGTGGCGGTTTTTCCGGGTCGATGGTCAGGACGCAATGCTCGACGCCGGAGCGGTCCATCTCACCGAGCAGTCCGTCGATGGTGCAATCCTGAAAGAAATCGTCCCCGCGCTTGAAATAGAACTCGTTGACGTCCTGCGTGATCGTGTTTTCCAGGTTCTCGGTGGCGAAGTTCGGATTGACGAACAGGTCGATCGCTTTTCTCACGGCGTTTTCCTTTTTTAATGGTTCCAGCACTAGCCCGACTTCCGCAACTCGGCCGAGATCGAGTCGAATTTCACCATGATT
>JAPPHD010000042.1 GCA_028821125.1 Gammaproteobacteria bacterium | reverse complement strand
CAGGAATTGGTGGACAACGTGGTAGCCGCCTGCGGCACCGTCGACATTCTCGTCTTTTGCGCGACCGTGCCGCCCAACTTCGACGGCCCGCTTGCCATGAGCCTGGAGGCATGGCAGCGCTCCATCGATGTCGGGCTCAGAGGAGCCTATCTGATGTGCCGTGCAGCCGGGCGTGTCATGGTCGAGCAAGGTTCCGGATGCATCTTTTTTCTCTCCGCAGTATCGGCGTATCGTGCGTTCGGCCCCGGAGATGTCTCCTACACCGCCACCAAGGCAGCGTTCCACGCGATGACCCAGACTCTCGCCGTGCATTGGGGCAATTCCAATGTTCGAGTCAACGGCATTGCCATCGGTTACGTGGATGCCGGCGTAGCCGCGAAAGAAACCAGGCCCGCCAATGCTCCCCGTAGCGACGAGGAAACGCTGCTCGCCACCATCCCAAGCGGCCGCGCCGGGACACCAGAAGACATAGGCTGGCCGGTCGCATTCATCGCATCGGACCTTGGCAGCTATATCAACGGTACGGTTGTGACGGTGGACGGCGGAATGCTGGCCCTGTGAACGTGGCGCGGCGAAGCTTCGCAACAACAAGCACGCGGCTCGAGGTTATTGACGAAAACCGTGTTAAAAGTTCATTGACACCCGCAACCCGATTTCACGGGGATTGGCGACCACCGGCAGGGCTTGCCTTGTAATGATGACCTCATCGTGGTCGGTGAGGTTGTTCGCAAAGAGAACCACTCGCCAGGACGGGCTTTCCACACCGAGGGTAAGCCCCACTATATCCATGGACGGCGCCACCGCAGTAAGCCCCGCGATGTCGGACTGCTCGTCCCGATAGTAGTAGTTGGCGCTGGCCAGCAGATTCAGTTCGCCGGCGCCCAGCGCACGCACGTAGTCGAACCCGATTCTCATCGTCCATTCGGGTGTGCCGGGCATGGTCATTCCACTTGCGATCTCGGGTGCGACTGCCGTCGTAACCGGATTGAACACGTCCTTCCACTCGCCATCGGTATAGTTCGCCGTGAGAGCGATGGACAGGCCGTCGACGGGGGTCTGGTAGTTCATCCCTATATCGACGCCCATGATCTCGATGTCGCCAGCGTTGTAGACGATACCGGTGCCGAGGGGAAGACCGACATTCCACTGTGCGTCCTGCCAGTCCGTGTAGAAAACAGCCGCCTCGAGCATCAGGCTGTTATCGGCCAACGACATCTTGGTGCCGAGCTCATAGCTCCACACCAGATCGTCTTCAATGATTTCAACCCCGGTAATGCCGTACAACATGGCGGAGGCAATGGGCCCGGCATAGTTGACCCGGCCCGGCCGATAGCCCTTGGCCACATTGACATAAGCCATCACCTCGTCGTTGGGCCGGAACGTTATGTTGAAGCGCGGGTTCGTCGTCTTGAAGGTTTCGCTGCGTTCCTCGAAGATCTGGAAGGACGGAATAATCCCGGGAATGAGCCCGACCTGTGTCACGTCAGAAACAAAATCCCGGGCCTCTGAAGAATAGCGAATACCCGCGAGGATTTCCCACATGCCATCCATGAATTCATAGGCGACTTCGCCGAACACGGACCACTCCTGCGTGTCGGTGGTACCGAAATCGTCCGTTTCAAAAACTCCGAATGCGTCGAATTCCAGGGGAAAGGCCTGATCCGACTCCCGGAAGAAAACGCCCCCGATCCACTTCAGCGGGCTCGCCCCGTCAGACAATAGTCTGAGTTCCTGGGAGAAGGTGTCGACAGAGATCGGATTCGTCGCAATGAAAAACGGATTCGCGAACAACTGGTATTCATCCCATTCACCATAGGCCGTCGCGTTCTCGAGCACGATGTCGCCAAAATCGTAGCTGAACGAGAAGCTATATATGATCTGCTCTGAGTCGAAATCCGTATTGATCGAAGCGGCCGACCGGTTTTCGGCCGGCAGGTCCACCAGCATGCCGAAAGGCTCGGCGTCCTCCGTGTACATCAACGAGAATTCGGCAACCAACTGCTCCGTGGGCGTGTACTTGACCTTCACGCGGTAGTTCTGATGCTCGACTTCATTCGCGTCCTCATCGTCCGGCCGGTCGATAAAGCCGCCCATCTCCCGATAGCTCCCGACGATGCGCGCTGCGAGCTTGTCTTCAATGAGGGGGAGGTTGAGCGCCAGATCACCCCCGAAATTCTCGCCGCCATCCTCGAATCCGGATCCGAAAAACTGCGCCTTGCCGCCGAAGCCCGCGGAGGCATCCGGGTCGCGGGTGATCAGCCGCACCATGCCGCCCATGGAACTCGCGCCCCACAGCGTTCCCTGGGGCCCGCGCAGCACCTCGATACGCTCCAGGTCATAGAGGTCCACCGGCGGCGCCAGCCCGAGGCTCGGGCTGCCGTATGCATACTCGTCCAGATAGTAGGACGTAGTCGGGTCACCTCCAGAGGCGGCCGACAAACCCCGAATGGTCAACACACTGGCATTGGACGCGAACCCTTGCGTAAACGCGACGCTGGGCACTTTTCTGCCTACGCCCTGCAGGTCGAGAATACCCTCAGCTTCCAGGTTTTCGCCGGTAAACGCCGAAATCGACAGCGGCACGTCCTGGACGGCCTGTTCCCGCTTCTGGGCGGTCACAACGATCTCTTCGATTTCGGCGGGCTCCTCCGCCGCCTGTGCTGCGCCGGTCAACCCGAACAACAAGGTTCCCCTAATGAATAGTGCTGCAAACCGCATGTTTCCCTCCATGTTCACGCCAATCGGCGACACCTGACCCGCCGCCTTGATATGTAACTCCCGAGAATGCAACGATTCGTCCATAAATCGCCTAATCGCCCCGATCCCGTGATCGCATCCCAAAGCGGGCATGCGAATCCGGAATTCGCGGAGTCGAAGGCGACATCTCGAAAGGGCGCGGCCGTCACAACGCCAGTTGACCGCCATCGACCACCAGGATGGCACCGTTGACGTAACTCGCTCGTTCCGAAACCAGAAACGCCACCGGCCAGCCGATCTCCTCCGGCGTGCCCGCGCGCTGGAGCGGGGTCGGGCCCAGCAAGGCGGCGAAGTCCGGAGCGCCTTTCAGCAGATCCTGCACATCCTCGTCCACCGCCATCCCCGCCTCCATGTGCCCCACGGCCACGCAGTTCACCCGTACGCCCTGCGGGCCCCATTGGCAGGCCAGGTTCCTGGTGATCATGTGAACGCCCGCCTTGGACGTGGTGTATGCCATGTCGGCGCCCAGCGGCCGAAAACCTCCGATCGACGAAATGTTGACGATCGAGCCCCGGCCTTTCTCGACCATGACGGCGCCCGCCGCCCGACACATCTGGTAGGTGCCGCGCAGGCTCACATCCATGGCGCGCTGCCAGTCCTCCATGCGCTGGTTCAGCGCACCGTCGAAGCTCACCGGTTTGGCCGCGGCACAGTTGACCAGAATGTCGGGTTCGCCCCACTGTGCCCCGGTTTCCCGCACGACGCGGTCGCAGTCGCTTTCGACGGAGATGTCGGCCGCCAGCGCACCGGCACGGTCTCCGAGTTCAGCGGCAGACTCCGCATGCGCTTCGCTGCGCCCGATCAGAACGACCGTGGCGCCACAGGCATGCAGAACGCGCGCGATGCCGAAGCCGACACCGGTTCCGCCTCCGGTAATCAATGCGGTGTGCCCGGAGAGGTCAAGCGCACTGTTCAATTGGTTTGCCATTGGCCGCGCCCGGTTCAGGGTGGTGGTGTGTCGGAATCGACGCCGAGCGCCCGGCTGATGCCGACCAGCCACTCATCCGTCGACAGCCCGGCATAGTCCAGCATCATGCCGCCGTCCACGGTGTGTATCTGCCCGGTAACGAAGCGGGAATCGTCGCTTGCCAGAAAAACCGCCATCTTTGCTATGTCCTCCGGTTCTCCCGTCACCGACAACGGTTGCAACGTCTTGAAAAACGCTCTCAGGCCGGGCAACGCGGCCTCCGTCTGTGCATCGGACAGGCCGAACTTCTTTGGAAGAACCGGCGCGGCCATGAACCCGGGGGCAATGGCGTTCACCCGAATGCCGCTCGGGCCCAGCTCATAGGCGGCACACCGGGTCAGTTGATTCACCGCCGCCTTGGAAAGGTTGTAGCCGATCTGCAGAGCCGACCCGCGCACGCTCTCTGCTGCCGTACCGGAAATGTTGACGATGCTGCCGCCGCCGGAGGCGGTGAGCGCGGGTACGGCATGCTTGATGCCCAGCAGCGGGCCGAACACGTTGACACGGAACATCTGCTCCACCCCGTCGGGATCGATTTCTGTTATCGGCCCCCACGGGCCGACGATACCCGCGTTGTTGACTACGCAGTCCAGCCGCCCGAAGCTTTCCAGGCACGCATCGATGCAGGATTTCAGGTCCCCTTCGCTGGTGACGTCGGTTCGGTGAAATCTGGCCTGCTCGCCCAGTTCCACTGCCGCCCGGGAGCCCGCGGCCTCGTCCAGGTCGGCGACGACGATTGCTGCTCCGGCCTCGACGAACGCATCGCAGATCGACCGGCCGAGGCCTGCAGCACCGCCGGTTACGATGGCGACCTTGCCGTCAAGCTGTCGAGACGCGCCCACCGTGCAACCTATTCCGGTTTCTTCACCAGTTGTTCCATCAGGCTGCCGGGAGCGAACGCCTCGATTCGGCAAAGGCGCACCTGAAACAGCCACCGGCCATCGACCTCGCAGTATTCATCCTCGTAGCGGCCCCAGTGGTCGATGCCGGCCTCCGTCAGGGCCAGGTAATACACACAGCCCACCGCACGGCCGTCGCCGAGATAATCCACGCGGAAACTGGTCATCTGATGCCAGGTGCGTGGCACGTCGGGCGGCAGGCCGCGGATGAATTCGCGCACGGCGTCACGGCCCTGCATCGTTCCAATGGGACCCGGTTCGAAGCGGGCATCCGGTGCGAAAAGAGAGGCGTATGCCTCGGCATCCTTGTTGTCGGCGGCCTCGGCGAACCTGCTGGTGAGATCAAGGATCGCAATGCGTGCCGCTATCTCATCCTGATTCACAACCGCCTTGCTCCACGCTGCGTTACTGCCACTGCCATTCCATCCAAGGAAATGCGCCCATTTTCCGAAAAATGAGCCAATGTCCCTAACCCGACCTGTTCATGAACAGACTGCTGCGGCCGGCATCGATATCCAGGGGCCGCAGCTTCGGAAAGTAGTGCGGGTGCCGCAACGGTTCCCCTTCCTTGACAAAGAGATCGACGTGCGGAAACGGCGGTTGGGCGCCGGTTCGTGGCGCGTATACCACATCATCGCCGTAGCAGCGGACCGTCAAGCTGCGGCGCACCTTGCCCTCGGCAATGGGCGCGCGGCCATGAACGGTCGAATTGAAAAACACCAGGCCATCCCCGGGTTCCAGGTCCCACGCCAGGATTCGGTCCGCGAATTCGGGCAGGTCGTAATCGGGGTGTGGCGGCCCCACGTCACCGCGGCGGCCGGCCCTCAACCCGTCGATGCGGTCCTGCCGGGCGCTCATGAACTCCGCCAGACCCTTGGGCGAAAGGCCGTCGTATACCGGACCCAGATGCGTGCCCCTCACGAAAGCGAGGGCTTCGTCGGCTCCCAGGGGTTCCGGCGACAGCCACATGTTTATCTGCTGTTCGCCCGAACAGATGAACTGTTCCACATCCTGGTGCCAGAACGTCGGCGGCGAGGGCCCCTCTTTCAGAAAAAAGTTGTCGAAATACAGCCACAATTCCCTCGAGTCGATCAATGCGGCAAGTATGTCGGCAATGGGCGAGTAGTAGAGCAGGTTGCGATACTCGGGAACGACATGGAAGTTGCAGGTGTCGTTGTAGAACTCCCGTTCCGTTCCCGAGTAGCTCCTGAACGTGTAGGGCCCGGGCTTGGCGCGGTTGCGTTCGAGGCCCAGCTCCAGGAGCGTCACCCATTCGCTGTCGAGCACGCCCCGCACGCAAACCGCACCGTTGTCATGGAGTTCCTGTTTCAGTTCCGGTGTCACCCAGCGGCTGACGTCCGTATTCATGTTGCGCCTCCTCCTGCGTGTTCAGGCGTTATTCAAGGGCGCCTGCGATCGCGAGCGCCGCAATGCGTTCATCGTCGTATCCGAGAATATCGGTCAGCACGTCATTTGTATGCAGACCCAGCAACGGCACCTCTCCTTCTACACGGGCCGGCGTCCGTGAAAGCCGGGCCCGCGATGCCTCAACCACGGTGGCATGTTCGCGCGGACCGGAAACGGGGACGAAATGGCCGCGATGCAGGAGTTGCGGATCGGCGATCGACTCCTCGCTCCTGAGAACCGCGCTTGCGGCAATTCCGGCTTGTTGCAGGAGCGACTCGACATCGCGGGCGGTACGGGCCGACGTGAATTCGGACACCATGAGATCCAGTTCGTCCCGGCGTTCCAGGCGTGCGGAGGTCGATGCAAACCGTGGGTCTTCGCTCAATGCGGGATTGCCCATCAATTCGCACAACGCTGCCCACTGCCTATCGCCTTCCACCGTAATGGCCACCCAGGCATCGTCGCCGAGGGCCGGGTATACCCCGTGCGGCGCCATGTGCGGGTCCGCGTTTCCGGCCCGCCTTTGCACGGCGCCGTTGACACTGTTATCCAGCAGCGCGGGCGTCAGGAAGTGCAATGACGCTTCGGCCTGAGACAAGTCGATGTGCTGCCCCTCGCCGGTTCGCCGACGGTACTCCAGGGCGGCGAGTATCGATGCGGCCACGAAACGCGGCGCCACATAGTCCGTATAAGCGCTGTAGGGGCCTGCGGGCGGCCTGTCCGGCCACCCGGTCAATTCGAAGAAGCCCGTGACGCCGGCGGCTAGGTTTCCGTAACCCGCAAAGTTGGCGAGGGGGCCGGTCTGCCCCATCAGGCAGCTCGACAGCATGATGAGGTCGGGGTTCACCTCCCGGAGGGACGGGTAATCGAGCCCGATCTTCTTCTGCGCGCGGGGCGTGAACGATTCCGTCACCACATCGGCCCAGCGCACCAGATCCCGCACCACCGGACGGGCCTCCGGGACGGAAAGATCGAGGGTCATCATGCGCTTGCCCACGTTCATGGCATGAAAGGCCAGGGAGCGTTCGCCATCCGGTACTCCGCCGTGAAAAGGGCGGATGGTTCGGCATACATCTGGGTACCTGGCCGACTCCACGCGCACCACCGTGGCGCCGTAGTCGGCCAGGAGACGCATCGCAGCCGGCCCGGCGATGGCCCACATGAAATCGAGTACCTTGATGCCGGCGAGAGGCAGGTCGTCCGCCCGACCGGAAGGCTCCGGAAACTCTGCGGGTCGGGTCGGGATGCCAATCAGCCTGTCCGTGTGCTCTCCGATTCGCGGCGCTGGCCGCCGATAACGAATGGGAGCTGCGCCGAATTTCGCAAAGGGGCCGGGAAACACCGCCTTGCATCCGTTTCGCTCGACTTCCACGAGATAGTCACGAGCGCGAAATTGCTCGCTTTCGAGAATGTCCCGGGTCGTGGTAACGGGCGCCAGCAGCAGCCGCCGTTCCATTGCCGCGGCAAACAACTCCGCCTTCGTCTTGCTCGCGGTGCAGGCGGCTACTGCCTCCTTGACACGCTCGAACTCGGATACCGGCTCCTCGCCACGAGCCACCAGGCTGCCGTAGCGAATCCAGTCCTTGTCCCGCGTTGCGGCATCGCAAAAGCCCTCGTCGTGGACGTATTCCATCAGGCGGCGTGTGGCCGGCCCGACGACAGACCCGAAAATGTGCGTGATCGTCACATGCCCGTCCCTGGCGGGATAGACGTTGCGTATGACCATCGGCCCCGCCACCAGGCCGCCACCCCAACGCTCGAGCGGTTGCTCGCCGACCGCGGCGGAGACGATGTCAGACTGGGTTGCCAGCGTTACCGCCTGCTGTGCCGAGACATCGACATGCTGACCGAGCCCGGAGCGCAGGCGCTGGTGGTGGGCGAGCAACGCACCAACTGCCGCTTCGGCGCCGGCGTGGTAGAAAGCCTGGGGGACACTCACCCGGACCGGCGCGCGGTCTCGATCGCCGTAGAGAATCAGCAGCCCACCCGAGGCCAGCGCCGTCAGGTCCGTTGCGGCATCCTGGGCGCGCGGCCCGTCCTGGCCGTACGCGGTGATGGACACATGGATCAGTCCCGGATTGATCGCCTTCAAGGACTCGTAGTCCAGGCCGCGTTCCCCCATCACGCCGGGCCGGTCCGACTCGATCAGGAAGTGAGCCCCCGCCACCAGCCGTTTGAGTTCATCCCTCCCGTCGCCGCTGTCCAGGTCCAGCGCGACCCCGCGCTTGTTGCGGGCATACGCCCACCAGTTGAGCGACCGTTCCGGGTCGGGCGCCCCGCCGGCGAAGGGGCCGACCGAGCGGGCCGGCGACCCGCCGGGCGGTTCGACGACAATCACGTCGGCGCCCAGGTCCGCCAGAATCTGACCGCAGATCATGCCGCGGTGCGCAAGGTCGAGAACGCGATATGGACTCAGCACGGCAGTTCCGCAAACCGGGTGTCAGTGGCCGATTCGATAGAAACGTTCAGCGGTGCCGCACAGCAACTGCTGACGCTCCCGCAGGGAATAGTCCCGGCTCAGCAGCTTGAACGAGTTCCACAGCACGGCGTATGAGCAGGACGTTTTGTCCACGGGGAAGTTGCTCTCGAACATGCAGCGTTCCGCGCCGAACCGTTCGATGCAGTGACGATAGTAGGGCCCCGTCTCTTCGGCGAGCTGCGCGGAATCCGGAGGCCCGGGTCGCCTGTGCCAGCCGAACCCCGAATAGACGGGCATGGTCATTCCGCCAAGCTTGATGTGGACATTGGGACACTCCGCGAGCCTGCCGATGCCCCGCCGCCAGCCCGCTTCCTCCGCTTGCCGCTCGTAAGGCCCTACCCCCAGCAATCCCCCGGCATGGTTCAGGACGATCCGTGCGCCGGGAAACGCCATCGCAAGATCTGCGAGGTCCCCAAGCTGCGGATGAAACAGCCAGGCATCGAAACACAGGTCGAGGTCTACCAGGCAGGCAAACCCCTCGCGAAACGCGGCGTCTCGATACAGCCCGGGCGGCGCAATGCTGTGGGTTGGGATTTCGCCGCTGCCGTCCCAGGCCCCGGATTGGCGGATACCCCGGAATCGTCCGCTCGCCGCAAGGTGTGCTTCGAGCACCGGGCGTACGGCCTTGCCGAGCCTGAGATCCGCATAAGCCACGATAGCGGCGGCGACGCGCGTTCCGCCCGCCGCTTCCGCCGTCGCTGCCAGCTCGTCGACGAACTCGGTCTCACCGACGGGCCGCAATTCATCCGGCCCGCTCGCCCGGTAACTCGTCCCGCACTCCACGAACACGGTGCTGGCGACATGGTGGCCCGTTGCCGTATCGCCAATGAGATCGTCCAGCATGTAACTGTTGTTTCGAGAACGTATCAGGTGATGGTGCGCATCGCAGATGCTGAACTCGGGTTCGATAGCTTCCTCGATCACCTGCGCTCGCCAGGCATCCCGGTCAAACGCCATCTGAATCACTGATCAGGTTAGTTTCCGCTCGCATGGAAAGAATTTTCAACTTATTGAATCTCATTAATATTTTAAGATGCACCCGAATTCGTAGCAGTACCTTCCATAGCAGAACCGCCGGCACCCGGCAGCGAGTTCGCATACGGCGCTTCCCTTTCGGCGCACGGCCACATTGTCCAGCGAAACTCATTGCTTTCAGACGAGCTTAACGCGCCGAAAGGGAAGCGCCGCATGCGAACTCTTTCCCGAAATTCCGCGTTGTTCCTTGCACGTCAGCGCCTCGGAGCGCCGTGTTTCCGACTCGCATCGACATGCTCAATCCTCATCCTTGCGAGTCAGATACAGGTCGGGGGCTTCGATCAAGGCTCCGTTATGAAAACCCGGTGCGTTTATCCGGAGCCGCCCGTCGTCGAGCAACTCATGCTCGATGGCGTGCATGTGATTTTCGTCGTGCGACTCGGCATTGGAGACGTGCCCGTCGCAGACCAGGGCATGTCCTCCCTTATTGAACGGTGTGGCGGCCACATAGCGCGGCTGGTTGTTGAACGCGCAGTAGTGCGTGCCCTCCACCCGGCCGCCGTTCATGTGGTAGACGGTGAACATTTCCTGGCTGGTGCCGACCATGATCGTCTCGGTGAGCGCATGCCCGTTCGCGCTTGTCCTGTACTCCCAGATCACTTCGGGAATCGCCGCCTCGATGCCGGTAAGCGGGAGGTGCTCACGCCCCGTGGTCACCGCCCAACGCCCCTCGAGGGATTTCAGGAAGGCAAAGTGAGGGTCGACCTCCTCGGCGAGGAGCGATCCCGTATACAGCAAACTGCTCGCGCAGAGGCAGGCAGCGAATTTTCGAACAGGTCCGGAAATCATTTTGCGAACTCCTTTCGATTACTCCCGCGATCGTCCAACGGCGCCAGGGATTCCAGGGTCTCCCAATGCACCTTCCCAAATCGTGACTTGTCGGGAAACACCGGCTGCAGGCAGACATGGTCCGCTCCGGCATCCCTGTATTCCTGGATTCTGCGCTCGATCTGTGCCGGGCTGCCCCAGGCGACAACGGCATCGACCAGGCGGTCGGATCCACGGCCCGGGAAGTCGCAATCGCTGAAACCCAGCCGTTTCCAGGCGTTGCAGAATGCAGACAGTTCCGTGTGCGGGAACATGGCCTGGCGCGCAATCTCCCGGGCGCGCCGGGGATTCCGCTCCAGCAGCACTTTCAGTTCCACGGCGAGCAGCTTGTCGCCTCCGAGCAGGTTCCGCGCCCAACGCGTGTGCTCGGGCGGCATGGAGTAGGTCAGCGTGCCATCGCAGGCATCCCGTACGAGGTTCAGCATCCTGGGACCGATTGCCCCGATCAGCCGCGGCGGAGCCCCGCCGTTCCCTACGGCGATCCGGGGGTCGTCCGCATCCATGCCAAGCGCTTCGAAATCGGGGACGGCCTGCAGTTCGGTGAGATACTCGCGCAACAGTTTCACCGGCGGCTGAAACTCCAGGTTGCGCACGCCTTCGATGAACTCCCGGCCGGACGTGCCGATGCCCATCACGAAACGTCCTCCCGACATTGCCCAGAGCGCGCGTTCTATCGCCGACACCAGGAAGGCCGGTCTGCCGTAGACGACGAGGATGGCCGTCGCGAGGTTCAATCGCCCGGTGTGCTGAAATAGCACGGCAAGCGTTGCCGGCAGGTCGAACACGGGGCTGTCGCTGTGCCACAGCGTGCCATAACCCAGTTTTTCGATGCGCTGGGCGGAGGCAATCGCGGCTTCGAAACCCAACTGACCCACCGGGAAAAACACGCCCAGGTTTCCGAGTTGCATGTCAGCCAACCTCCTGCTGCCCCGGCGCCCTATTGCCCCGCTGCCAACGGCCGGAACCTGGCGAGCGTGAGTTCCTCCGCCACATCGTCATACACGATCTCGACGGGCAGGCCGACACGGATCGACCCGGGTTCGATATCCACGAGGTTGGTGATCAGCCGCGGCCCTTCATCGAGCGTCACTTCGGCGACATTGTAGGGAACGTCCCCGCGAAAGCCGCGAAGTCCGGTGACGTGCACCACCGTCCAGGAATTTACGCGCCCCCTGCCCGACAACGCCGCCCAGCCGGTGTCGCGGGAGTGGCACCGCGGGCACCAGGGAGCGGGCGGATACCAGACATGGCCGCAACCGTGGCAATGCGGCAGCCTGAATTCGTGCCTTGCCAGCCCTTCCCAGTAGGGCCGGTTCAGGTTCGTTACGCCGGGCAGCGGCTTTTCGTACTCGGCCTCCAACGCCTATCTCCGATAAATCAGCGAGTCGCCGTACGCGTTCGCCCACTGAATGACTTCCGCACCGGAAACCTGCCGGTCGCCACACTCGCCGCGCAGTTGCCGGACGATTTCCACCTGCTGGTTCCAGCCCATCAGGTGCGCCTCGGACAGGCTGCCGCCGCTGGTGTTCATCGGCAGGGCGCCATCGAACTCGATGCGCCCGTCCCGGGTGAAGCCCGGAGCTTCACCGGGGTTGCAGAATCCCCAGCGCTCGAGGGCCATCCACACCAGGAAGGAAAACCCGTCGTAGGTGAACAGCGCATCGATGGCGGAACGATCCATGTCCGCCATCCGGTAAACCGGTTGTGTGCCCGCTTCGTAAGGCCGCCTGGCCTGCTGGGCGACGCCGAACCCGGGATAGGTCCAGATGAATTCGTCCCGGCCGGCGGGCAGCGGCTGCATGCCGCTGATCAGCACCGGGGGCTTGCGCAGGTTGCGGGCGTGGTCGGCGCGGACTACGAGGACGCAGGCCGCCCCATCCACCAGTTGCGGATAGTCCAGCAAACGCAGCGGCGCCGCCATCAGGCGCGATGCCTGATGATCCTCCACGGTGATGGGGTCGCGCCTCACCGCGGCGGGATTGAGCGACGCATGGCGCCGAAACGAAACCGCGACCGAGGCGAGGTCGCGGCTGGTGGCGCCGTACCGTTCAAAGTACGCCTGGGTGGCCATGGCCGCTCCCGGGTCCGGTGCATCGATGCCGTACACCGGATCCTGGCCATGCCCGCCCCCGCCTTCGCGCGCCGCCTCCCGGTCCGGCCCGCGGCCACCGGAGCGCCTGCGCCGTTGCGTGGACAGGCCGGGGCGTACGCCGGTGGCGCTCAAGGACGCCATGCACGCCACCACGTTGGCCATGCCCGCGGCCACGACCATGGCGGCCTGCTGAATGCAGGTCGCGGCGAAGCGGCCATGAGCCCAGGTCTGGCTGTACATTTTCAGTTCAAGGCCGAGCACCTGGGCCAGCGTGTCTGCGTCGGCGCCGTAGGGTGTGCCCATGCTCACGATCAGGCCGTCGATGTCGGCCGGTGCGAGCCCCGCGTCTTCCGCCGCGCCGCCGATGGCATCGGCAGCCAGGTCGATGGCACTGCGATTCAGCTTGCGCCCGTAGACCGAATGGCCGACACCGCAGACGGCGGCACGATCCTTCAACTCCAGAGTGGTCACCTGACTATGCGAGGCCCGCGGCTCTCTCCCGGCGCATTGGATTCAAAGATACTGAGTGCGGGAATGATGCAATTTCGCCAGTTTTTTCCTGTTTTCCCCACAGCCCACACCGAGTCGGTATACGGCGCAGGCATCCGGCACGCCAAGCGGACGCGTTGTGGTGGAATTCGAGAAAAACCACCGCCTAGAATCTCCCCAGGAAGCGACCGATCTCGACAATGGCCTCCCTCGCCTCGGGCAGAAACGGCGCCGCCATGTGCCACACATGCCCCATGTGGCGCCATTGCTGAAACGTCAGGTCAACGCCGTCCGACTCTGCCTTGCGCGCAAACTCCCTAGCCCAGGGCGTATCGAAATCCTCGCCCACCTGCAACAGCACCGGCGGCAGGGATGCCGCATCCCCGTATAGCGGCGAAACCGTCGGGTCCAGCGCATCGGCGGCCCGCACATATTGCTCTGCGACCGCCGTCTCCATTTCATTGACCGCGTCTTTCGCCAGTGCCCCGACCGGCATCCTGGTCATCGGCCCGATCAGGAACAGCGCGTCGGGAACGCGCCGTTCGCTGTCGCGCAGGCTGTAGGTCACGCCCAGCGCCAGGCCGCCGCCGGCGGAATCCCCCCCGACAAACAGCCGGTGCGCAGGCTGGCCGTTGTCCGGACTTTGTCGCGACAGCAATTCACAGGCTGCCAGCGCATCCTCCAAAGCCGCCGGGTGCCGGTGTTCCGGACCCATGCGGTAGTCGATTGCCAGGACACTGCATCGGCTTTCCTGCGCAATCCACGCGATCATGGCGCGGTGCGCATCGAGGTCGCCGCCCATGATGTAGCCGCCGCCGTGCAGGTACAGCATGCGTCGGGAATCGTCTGTCTCGGGGCCGGAAAACCACTCCGAACGCCTGTTCGCGAATTCCAAGTGGCGGACGTCGATTTCGCCGGGCGCTTCGCCGAGCGGGGCGCTCAACCGGTGCGCCGCCCGGGCCAGCTCAACGTTTGGCGGCTGCTGCACCATCGCCTGATAGATCAGGGTCAACGCCCCCAAGCCAGCCCTGACGACGAGGCCATGTTCGGCGGAAGGATTATCGCTTCCGAAGACTACCGGTTCCATCGTGCAAGCCCTCTTTTACTATATGCCGATCCCATGTGCAGATCGCATGTGCAGATTCCATGTGACGATTCCGTGTGACGATCCTAAATGCCGAATCCACCGTTCACCGTCAGCACCTCTCCGGTAATGTATCCGGCGAGATCGCAGGCCAGGAACGCGAATGCCCAGCCAACGTCCTCCGGTTCCCCAAGCCTGTCGAGAGGTATCATCTGCAGAAGATCCTCTTCCTGTACCTGTTCGTTGTACTCCAGCGCCGCGTTTTTCAGAAAGCCCGCGTTGATCGCGCCGGGTGCGACGGCATTGACCCTGATGCCGAATTCTCCCCACTCGAGGGCGAGCTTTCTGGTCAACGATACCAGTGCGGCCTTGGAGGCCGAATAGGCCGTTTCGCCTCCCTTCAAGGTGCGCAACCCCGTGATGGACGCGGTATTCAGAATCACACCGCTCCTGTTGGGCACCATGCACTTTCTCGCCACCGCGTGGCTCAACAGATAGGGGGCGGCGAAATTGACGTCGACCACCCACCGCCAATCGGGGTACCTGACTTTCAGGATGTCCTGCCCGGCATCGGGAACACCGGCATTGTTGACAAGCACATCGATGCGCTCGTGGGCTGCCATGACGGTATCCACGATGACTTCCACGTTTTTCTCGACCGTGATGTCTCCCGATACGGTGTGGATCTGCGGGCCGACCGCGCGAACGGCATTCTTTGCAATCTCATCGCTAATGTCGTGAGCCACCACCGTGGCGCCACAGGCATCGAAGACGCGGCAGATGCCCTCCCCGATACCGCCGCCACCGCCCGTGATCAGGGCCACCTTTCCAGTCAGGTCAATCGCGTTTTTCATCCTGAAACCATCCGTCCGCACCAATTCACGAATAAACTGTTGCGGTCGTCAATGGCAGCCAGAACACAGTGCGTACTCCCGCCGCGTGCTCGTCCTGCTGTCAAGCGCGGTAAGCGCGCACTCTTGCTCCGTACTACTCTGCGTTTCACTGCTCTTGCCAAATTCACCAAGTTCATTCATGAATTGATACGGTCTGTGCTGAGCGTTGATTTCCGCTTCGTGTGCACTTGAAGTCAGCTTTCCGAAGTCAGTCGATCGCAGGTCGCTGGTCGATTGCAGCGCGCAGCCGTTGGTAGAGGCTGTCGCATTCCTCCCTGCTGTCGCCGATACAGATCAATCCGCACACGCCGAACCCGGACACCGCACCCAGGGTGTGAAAAAACACGCCCCGGCCGGTGGTCGGGCTGAACTCGAGCCCGTTGTTCGCCGCCATATCGAGCAGATCGCCGGGACGCAACCCCTTGAGCTTGTCGGACTGCATCGTATCCACCGCGAAGTAGTGCTTGTCGTTTCCGCTACCGCTCCGATAGGTGCCGGATTCCTCGTCGTAGCACCCATTGGTGAGGTAGTGCAGGAAGTCATAGGCAATCCCGGTCGCCGTAACGCGAAGGTTGATTTCAATGGCATAGGTCGGCCCGCCTTCAACGACTACGAAATCGACGCCATAAGGGCCCCTGCCCCCTTTGCCGGACAACCGGACGCCGATTTCTTTCGTCACCGCCTGGATCTCGTTTCGGTACCTGGCATCCGCGGGGAAGGAGCATCCGAGGAACACCTGGCCGGCACCTGAAAATACCTGGTCGTGCGTGGCAAAGGGTTCCACGGACCCGTCCGGGGCGATGCGTGCCTGCCCGGAAGGAAAGTGCCTGGTGGCGCCCTCGATGAACTCTTCGACGACGCCCCCTTCCCCCGCCAGGCGGGCGAAAAACGGCTCCGGGCTCATCGTCGGGTCCTCGAAACTCATCGAGGCCAGGTTGTCCCGGATCCACGACCCGATCGCTTCTGGCGGAGCGGCAGGACATGCGCTCAAGCCCAGCGTGGCGTTTCCCTGCCCCGCTATTCCTTCGTTGGTCTTGATTACGCAGCGCTCGAGGGTGGGCTTCGCCTGCTTCAACCGGCAAAGGGCGTCAACCACCTCGTCCCGGTCGCGCAGCGATTCAAAGCCGTCGGGGTGCAACACGCCCGCTTCCCTGAAAGTCACTCGACTCCCGGATTTCGTTCCAATGTGGCCACGCGCCGGGTCGTTTGCATGGAAAGGAATTTCGAGGGCCAGGGCCAGGTCGCGTTCCGTCGGATTGCTGGTCAGGCTGACCAGCCATGCGAGCGTGCGGTCGCCGATCCGTTCGCGAATCCGTTGCAGCAGGCGGGGGCGCTTGAGGATCTTGGTCGACAGCGCCTCGTAGGAGGCATCTCCGCAGTTCAGCAGAGTGAGCCTTTCCTGCACATGCCGCGCCGGAACGTCGCACAGCAGGTCGAGATAGTAGTCCAGCACGCGGCTGTCGAGTTCGACGCTCGTGACATACACCATTCGACACTGCCTGCGCCGCAGATGCGCGAGTTCGTAGAACATCCTCTCTTCGTAGTGCAACGCCGCGGGCGCGTTTGCCCGTGCCGCTTCGGTAATGGGAAAGCTCGGCACCACCACGATGGTGTGCGGCAAATCGGGATTTTCATTCAACCTGGCGAACATGTCCGGCAGCGTCGCTTGCAGGGATTGAAAATCCCGCAACCTGGAAGTCTCCGCCGGTGTGGCCATCTGACTCAGCCTGCCGGAATGACCGGCAGAACCAGGTGCGATGGCCTCTGCGAGTCGTGAAACACCGTCTGTTGCGCCACTATCGTTTCATTCGCCGCGTCTGACAGCAGGCATTTGCCCGTGTTCGGGTTCGGGTCGGCAAAGGGGAAGTTGCTCGAGGAGACCTCCAGCCGAATCCGGTGCCCCCGCTGGAAAAGGTTGCTGGTGGGAGCGAGGACGATTTCAACCTGCTCGACTTCGCCGGGCACCACCGGGCCGGGTTTGTCCGGCCGGAATCGCAACCGGGTCACGCCGTCGGTGAGGTTGTACGCCACTCCATCGGGAAACACGTCGAGCAACCTGGCCGTGAAATCGGTATCGACCGCCGAGGTCGCGACCCAGAGGTTGAGCACGACGGGCCCGGTGACTTCCACGTCCTCGTTCAGCGGGTCCGTCGAATACACAAGGATGTCCGGCCGCTTTTCCAGTTCCGCGTGGTCGAATACACCTGCCGCAACCGGCAGCAGGCCGCGACCGCCGATGGTGGGAACCGGGTCCGTCGGATCGTATTCAAAGTGGTCCGGCGGCTCTTCGACCGGTGCATCGGTCGACAGGCGGCCATCCCCGTTCAGGGAGTTGGCCTGTCCCTGACTGTGAAGATGGAAGCGGGTCCATCGCGTACGGGCGAGTGGCCACTCCCATTCGTCCCGCCACTCGTCCGCTCCCATGACATACAGCCTGATGGGAGCGGATGCGTCCGCGTCCGGCTTTCCCTTCAGCCAACGCTCGAACCAATCCCGGAGCCCCTTTGACAATCCTCCCGGATTTCCCGGAACCAATCCTTCCCAAGGGCCTTCGACCGCCGACATTCGGAACAGGCGTTCACCGACCCGCATGTACCCCGATGGCGCCAGGCCCATGGTGTGCGAACCCGGGTGCACAATGAGCTTCACCCGGTTCGCGATCCTGCCGTTCAGCCCGGAAAAATCCCTGAACGCAGAGGTAATGAAAAGGTCATGCCACCCGGCAACGATAAACGCGGGTGTATCGATGTCAGCGTAGCGCCGGGACCAGTCGACGGCTTGCCAATAGTCGTCAGCCGGATCGGGATGGGCCAGCCACTCGTCTACCCATGGGGCGAAACCCTGAACCGACGGAGCGAAATCCGCTAGCGGATGGTCGTTCAGCAGCTTCTCGAACGCGGGGGGCACTTGCGCGGCGGCCTTTACCAACGCCTCCATGTCCGCGTCGGAACCCATGTCCGTCGTTTCCATCAGCTTCCGGTTCAGATCCATGAATCCCCGGATTTCGTGATTGTCTGACGACAGACCCAGCTTGTCCGCCTCATGGTTGGCCACATTCAGGGTCCAACCCATCAGCGTCCCAAGCGCCCACACCCCCGGTGAAACGAACGGGAAATAGTCCTGGATGCTGCCGGCGACCACGGGCGCCATTGCCCGCAACGATTCGGGTGCGGCCATTGCGGTGTGCCACTGCGTGACCCCGGCGTAAGAAGAACCGAACAGCCCCACGTTGCCATCGCACCAGGGCTGCGAGGCAATCCAGTCGACACTGTCGGCGCCGTCACGAATACTGGTTTCATGCAGGGGCCACCATTTCCCTTCCGACCCGAACCGTCCCCGGTCGTTCTGAAACAGCACCGCATAGCCATCATCGGTCATCGATTCGTACACGGAGTCCGAGTAGAGCCGCCCATACGGATGCCTCATGAGCAACGCGGGAAAGCGGGCTTCGGCGTCAGGAAGGAACAAGTCCGTCTCGAGGTGAGTCCCGTCCCGCATGGGGATTTTCAGTGTCTGTTTCTTCATCGAGTGGGCGTCTCCTTTCCCGGCCCTTCCCGGCTTTTCCCGGCTTTTCCGCCCTTTCCCGGGCTTTTCCGGGCTAATGCCGGCTTTCGGCTAGAAACGGGGCGCATCTTCCAGTCCCGGTCCGCCGTCGGCCGCGAGGTCTCGATCAAACGTATTTCGCGTAGGCGCCGCGGCCGAAAAACCGGTCCAACTGGTCCGGGTCGGCCTCTGCAAACGCCGCCGCATCCCTCGCCTGCAGGTCCATGACGACAGGCTTGATCTTCCTGTAGCCGGCTCTTCGGTCAACGCGGTCCAGCCAGCGCACCATATTGGGCCTGCCCCAGCGTCCGCCCAGCAGGTCCGTGTGCAACTGCACGCCCGGAAACGCCGCCACATCCGCCAGGGTGAAGGCATCTCCGGCCAGGTATTCGTTCTCCGCCAGCCGATTGTCCAGCACATCGAGCAGGCGCCGCACCTCCGCCCTGTAGCGCCGCAGGGCGTACCGGTTGCCTTCCTCGGGCGCAGACTGCGCAAAATGGCGTTCCTGGCCGCACATCGGCCCGAGGGAAGACGCCTGAACGAAGAGCCATTGATGAACGACGTGCTTCGATTCCGCGTCGGTGGGCATCAGCATGCCGGTCTTCTCTGCCAGGTAGAGCAGAATCGCGCCGGATTCGAATACCGTGTACGGCTCGTCCGTCGGCCCATCGTCATCGATGATCACCGGCACCTTGGCGTTCGGATTGAGGGCGACGAACGAATCCTGATATTGGCCACCCCTGGCAATATCGACGGGCGTGATCCGATACGGCAGATTTGTCTCACCCAGCATGAACAACACTTTAGCCACATTCGGGCTGCCGCAGGCATAGAGTTCGATCATGGGCCGTTCTTTCCCATGCCGGTCAGCCAGTCTGCAAGTGCCTCGCCAACCTCATGCGGCGAGTCCTCCTGCAGGAAATGACGGCCCGGAACCTGGGACACCCGCGAGAAATTGATCCAGGTGCGGGCCGTCTGTTCCAGCAGGCTCTCGCCGTTATCGATGAGCAGCTTCGGAAACCGGGTGGTTTCCAGCCACTCGAAAGCCGGTTTGAGCATCTCGGATACCTCCCGCGGCTCACCGTCGATGGGAACCGAGCGGGCCAGCGTCAACATCGGGCGGCGCCCCTCGCCAGGAGTCCTGAACGGCCGACGATATTCCTCCATCTCCTGTCCGGTCAGTTTTCGAACGATCTGATTGGGCATGTTCTGCTCGATCCAGAGGTTGTCTTCCAGGATCATCTTTTCTCCGGCCTCTCCGCGAAGCGCCCGGAAAAAGGCCTGAACGCCCTCGTCCCCCATCTGGCTCCAGGTCAACGTATGCGGGACCAGGGCATCGAGCACGGCGATACCGTCCACGGCCTCCGGGTGACGGCGTGCCCAGTCCACGCCGAGCGCCGATCCCCAGTCGTGTACCACGAGAACCACGGCGGAGGAAACGTCAAGCTGCTCCAGCAGTTTCTCCAGATAGTCCGCATGCTCCCTGAGTTGATAGGAGTGAGGCCCCGGGTTGTCCAGCTTTTCGGAATCCCCCATGCCGATCAGATCCGGTGCGATGCAGCGCCCCGACCCTTCGCAGTAGGGGATGACGTTCCTCCAGAGGTAAGACGACGTAGGATTTCCGTGAAGAAACACGACGGGGTCGCCCGTCCCGGATTCGACGTAGGCCATGCGCGTTCCGTTGACGGTCTCGTAGCGCTTCTTGTAGGGCATTTTCGCTGAATCGGTCATGCTGGGCTCGCCGCACCGGCTCCAACAACAACCAAGCTCTCCGCGAGCGATCTTGATCGTTACCAGAGCAGAAGCGGCGTTTATTCCATAGTCACCCGCGCATGGCAAAGCAAGCGTGATATCGGCTTGAACAGCGAAGACTCCCGAATCGTTCCGATGCCGTCGGTTTACAGGTCATTTGGCGTATTGAGCCCTCCGAACAGCAAACAGCAAGCGGAAGCTCCACCGGGTCAAAAATGGTCCAATCGCCCCACCCGACAAGCCGGCGAACTCTTCACCCCACAGGGGAAACGGTAGCTGATCAACGTGCAACCCACAGCAACGTGTTCGGCATGGGCGATGGCTGAATCACAGCCGGCTCTTCCCGGCCGGGCAGATTTCCCACCATCTTTTCAGCGATCGTCCATAGCGCGGGCGCTGGCAATTGCGCGACCCTGCGCAAGAACGAACAGGGGGCAGTTCATGGCGAATGCGGTCAGCCACGACCAGAACTTCA
>JAPPHD010000022.1 GCA_028821125.1 Gammaproteobacteria bacterium | reverse complement strand
GGAATACACCTTAGCTCGCCCGTCAGGCTGTGCGAAAAGGCGGGACCACCTCAAGCGGCCATGGGAGGCAAACAGTAGGGCGAGATGATTAGTTTGGTTGGATGTGTTTCGCTGTATGCATACATTTTTTTGATTAGCGGCATGCCATATCGGCATTGATCGTGGGGTTCTTTAGTGGTTGTATGTGTCGGGTCGGTTTGGCTGCTGGCAAGGTCAGGATGTTGGTAAGAACACGACTGGCCGAGATCGGGGGGCTACATCCCCGGCGACTGGTACGAAGCGTCCGCAAGTCTCTGGCGATCCCTTTGTTGTTTACCGGAGTCCTTTGTGTGGTCGCTCCGTTTGTTTACGGCGCGGTAGACCGCACGGCGACGACCTCGACCACTGTGCCCGCGACGATCGCGGTGCCGTTGCTCACGCAGTCGACGGCGACGGGCAGCGTCGGCCACGTGCGTGTGATCAACCATTCGCAGAGCGCGGGCACGGTCAGCATCGTGGCTTACGACGATACCGGCTTGCGCCATGGCCCGGTGACGCTGGCCATCGGCGCAGGTGAGACGGTGCATTTCAATGCCGGCGATCTTGAAGAGGGCGATACGGAGAGGGGCTTCCGCTCGGGCATCGGGACGGGCACGGGGGCATGGCGGCTGGAGCTGAGCAGCACCCTGGATATCGAGGTCCTGTCCTACGCACGCACGCAAGACGGGCTGGTCAGCGGGATGCAGGATGTGGTGCCGCAAGGTGGCTCTGGGTACCGGGTCGCGCTGTTCAATCCCGCGAGCACCCTCGGCCAAGTGAGCCGGTTGCGCCTGATCAACTCCGGTGCGGCGGATGCGGCGGTGACCATAGAAGGGAACGATGACGATGGTGCCTCGCCGGGCAGTGCGGTGCGCCTGACACTTGCGGCGGGCGAGTCGCGGATGGTGACGGCGGAGGAGCTTGAGACGGGGGACGGCGAGGGGCTCTCCGGTTCGCTCGGCGATGGGTCGGGGCGGTGGCGTCTTGTGGTGACGGCGGACCGGCCGATCACGGTGATGAACCTGCTGGTGAGTTCGAGCAGCGGGGCGATGAGCAACCTGTCGAGCGGCCCAGTTTCTGCGGTGGACGGTGGCGACGGGGCGACGACGATCCACGAGGTGGGGCTGTTCCCGTCGGCCTCGAACGCGGAGCGGCAGGGCGTGCTGCGCATCGTCAACCGCACGCGCCAGTCCGGCAGTGTGAGCATCGAGGCGATCGACGACGCGGGCACGTCGTATGGGCCGGTGACGCTGCGGCTCAGTGCGCTGGAAGGTCTCGTAATCGACTCTGGCGAGCTTGAGGGAGGCGATACGGAGAAGGGTCTTTCCGTGGGCACCGGTGCGGGCAGCGGGGACTGGCGGCTGCGGCTGAGCACCCCCCTCGAAATCGCCGTGCTTTCCTACGTGCGTCCACTGGAGGTTCGGGACGGTCTCTTGTCTGCGATGCACGATCTGGTGCCGCGGCGCTCGTGGGGCCATCAGGTGACGCTGCTGGACCCTGTGGAGACACCGGGGCAGACGGGGAGCCTTCGGCTGATCAATCCGTCGGCGACGGAGGCGGGGATCGTCATCCGGGGCGTTGACGGCACGGGTTCGATGCCGGGGGGCGAGGTGCGGCTGACGCTTGCGGCGGGTACGTCGCGGGTGGTGACGGTGTCCGATCTTGAAGGGGGCGTGGGGAGCGGGCTTTCCGGCTCGCTAGGCGATGGCGACGGCGGGTGGCACCTGGGTGTGAGTGCGAACCGTCGACTGCGGGTGATGAGCCTTCTGTCTGGTCCGAGCGGACATCTTGCGAACCTCTCCACGGCGCCGAACGCGACCCTTGGCGCGCTGGCGGATGCCTCGGAGGGGTCTTCGGACACGGCGACGGCTGCGGAGGTGTTCGGCCAGGAGATCTCGGGGCCGGTTGTGCAGTCGCTCTGTGTGGCGTGCCACGTGGAGGGGGGCGTGTCGGGGAACACGCGGCTGGTGTTCGCACCGTCGACGACGGCGAATCACGAGGCGCTGAACCTTGCAGTCTTCGAGCGGTTCCTGTCGGAGGTTGAGGGCGGGACCTCGGTCATCCTGAACAAGATCCAGGGTGTGGGGCATGGCGGCGGCGCGCCGGTTCCGGCGGGCAGCGCGGCGTTTGCGGAGGTTGAAACGTTCCTGGGACGCCTGGATGCGGACGTGGTACCTGCAGCGATCACGGTTGAGACGCTGTTCGAGCCGGTGCGGATGGCGCCGTTGCGCAAGACCCTGCGGCGAGCAGCGTTGATATTCGCGGGCCGGGTCCCGACGGAGGCTGAGTACGCCTCGATCTACACCAGTCCGACGGCGCTGCGCTCCACCATCCGAAACCTCATGACCGGCCCCGCCTTCCACGACTTCCTCATCCGAGGGGCAAACGACAGGTTGCTGACGGATCGGGTGACTTTTCAAGTCATCGACGGCAATAACGGCTTCCTTGTTGACTTCACCAATGAGCACTACGCGCGAAGAAAAACAGCATATGAGACTAAAGATTACGATCCGCTCTGGCGTTGGAACGACAAGACTCAACACGGCTTCCGCCGTGCGCCTGTAGAGCTGATTGCGCATGTGGTGGAGAACGACCGCCCCTACACCGAGATCCTGACGGCGAATTATATCATGGCTAATCCGTTTTCCGCCAAAGCATACGGGGCCTCGACGATATTCAGGGACTCTGAAGATTGGCAGGAGTTCAAGCCATCAAGAATCACCAAGTATTTCCGCAAAGGAGAGGGGTTTGAAGAAGAATACGACAACGATTTTCTGGCAACGCGCGTACTCAATCCCGGAACTTTAAGAACGACCTATCCGCATTCCGGCGTTCTTAACACGACGTCATTCTTAATCCGCTATCCCACCACGGCCACCAACCGCAACCGCGCGCGCGCGCGCTGGACCTACTATCACTTCCTCGGCGTGGACATCGAGAACTCGGCCTCGCGCACCATGGACCCTGCCGCCCTGGCCGACACCAACAACCCGACCATGCACAACCCGGCCTGCACCGTCTGCCACAGCTTCATGGACCCCGCCGCCGGGGCGTTCCAGGATTACGGCGACGCGGGACTTTACAAGGACCAGTGGGGCGGCATGGATTCGCTTCATGACATTTACAAGCAGGACTATGGAACGCCGATGAACGTCGAAGCGACCTCCTGGCAAGACCGGGAGACGTTGAGTTGGCCGCTGTCTTTGGCGGCCGGCAGTCAGACAATGAAGGTGACGTTCACCAACCATTACTGGGATGAAGCCGTCCGGGAGGGCGGACGGATGTATCTCGATCGGCTGGACCTGCTCGATGACCAAGGACGACGGGTTACCCGCGTTGAATTCGAGGACGTCGATGTGCCGGTGGCGCACTGGGGTGAGTGCGGGGAGCCGAGGAGCAATTCTGGCAGCGGGAGCGGAGACTACCTCGACTTGTGGAGTGGCTACGAAGAATGCGCATTGCGTATAGATTTCGAGGCCGCGACCGCCGGTGCTTACACCGCTGAAGTGATTGCCTGGTCGGATGGGTACGATAAGCGGTATGGCGACGATGGTTACGCCAGGCTCGGAGTCACCGCCAACGCCTACGAAGAGGGGGATACGTGGTACCGTGACATGCGGACCCCCGGCTTCGGTGCCGAGTTGGCGCCGGCGAATCGGGACAGCCTGCAATGGCTGGCGCGGAAGATCGTTGCAAACCCGCGGTTCGCCGAGGCGACGGTCAAGTTCTGGTGGCCGGCGATCATGGGCAGCGAGGTCGCGGAACCGCCGGCGGAAGAGGGCGACGCCGACTTCGAAGGCCAGCTTCTCGCCGCCAGCTCCCAGAGTGCCGAGGTGAAGCGGCTCGCGCAGGGGTTCCGGCGGGGTTACAACCTCAAGGACCTCCTGGTCGAAATGGTGCTCACCAAGTGGTTCCGGGCGGATGCGCTCAGCGAAGCTGACCCGGTGCGTGAGGTGGCGCTACGCGGTGCCGGAGCACGACGGCTGCTGACGCCGGAAGAGCTTGCGCAAAAGACCGACTCCCTGACAGGTTATCTGTGGGGCCGGCATATCGGTACCGACTGCGGGGGCGACTGTGACGCTCTGCCCAACAATCTGATCGGCGAATTTCGGCTGCTGTACGGCGGCATCGATTCTGACGGGATCACTGATCGTGCGCGGAATATCACGTCAGTCATGGCCGGGGTGGCGAAGAGACATGCCGTGCGAACAGGTTGTCCTGCCGTCTTGCGCGACTTCTATCTTGCTCCCGATAAGGATCGGCGCCTCTTCGGAGAGATGGATAACAATGCGGCTCCGAAGGCCGAAGAAATCAGGGAGAAGCTGGTCGATCTCTACGACAGGCTTCTCGGCGTTGAGGTCACGCCCTACTCCCCGGATGTGGACACCGCGTTTGAATTATTTATCGACGTTACGGAACGAAAGTCCAAGGAGGGAGAAGACGATTGGTTCAATCCGTGGGATTGCCAATTTTGGGACGACAAGCATTTTTTCGAAGGAATATTGGACGATGTCCTGAAAGAGTACGAGAATGAATGGGGACCCTATTATGACTTCGACAGGGACCGGGTGGATGCCTACATCAACAGTATAGACTATTCCGATGAACACTATTCCGCGCATGCCTGGGTTGTGGTCCTGACGTATCTGCTGATGGACTACCGGTACCTCTATCTGTAGGAGGCTGGAGATGAACCGACGCTCGGTGCTTAAGGGTCTGCTGGCGGTCGCCGCCGCTGCGCCGGGCTTTCGCCTGCCCCTGGTCCATGCCGCGGACTACTTCGGCAAGCTCTTCGTCTTCGTTCAGGCGGATGGCGGCTGGGATCCGACCAGCTTTTGCGACCCCAAAGCCAATACCCCCGGCGAGAAGATCATCAACCACTGGGCGTTGCGCGACGAGATCCGGCAAGCGGGCAACCTTACCTATGCGCCCTTCGCCAACAACCAAGCGTTCTTCGAGAAGTATCACCGGATGATGCTGGTCATCAACGGCGTCGATGCCCAGACGAACGCGCACTCGGTCGGCATCGTCCACAACTGGAGCGGGCGGAACTCCGAGGGCTATCCGACCTTGGGGGCGCTCTGCGCCGCCCACCATGCGCCGACGCTTCCGATCCCCTATCTCAGTTTCGGCGGCTTTTCGAACACCTCGGGACTGACCCGCTTCACCCGCATCGACGAACCCCGTCTTCTGCACGAAATTGCCGATCCGTTAGACGGCATGGAGTCGGTCATCAGCGATGCGGACTGGGAGGCCATGGCGTCGCACCGGGCGGGGACGGTGGCACGCCTGGCTGCGGCGCCGGACCTGCTGCCAGGGGATGAGATGCATTTCGGGTTCTATGACTCGTCCTTCGCTACGGAGGGGTTGAAGGTCTATGCCGATGCGATCCCGCCAGAGGACGAGCTTGAGCAGGAGGTGGAACGCGGGAATTTTCGAAGCTCCCTGCGTCGTCAGGCGCAGTTGACGGTGCTGGCCTTCAAGACCGGGGTCGCCGTGAGCGCCGACCTCTGGCTCGGCGGTTTCGACACCCATGCGAACCACGACCCGGACCACGAGTGGCTGCTAGCAAACCTCACGGATGCGGTGGACTATCTCTGGGACTACGCCGAGGAGCACGGCGTGGCCAACCGCATGGTGGTGGTCCTCGGCTCGGACTTCGGCCGCACCAACTTTTACAACTCGGGAAACGGCAAGGATCACTGGCCGATCGGAAGCTACATTGTCATGGAGAAGAACCGGTCATGGGCCGGCCGCGCGGTCGGCGAAACGGACGGTCTGCACTTCGCTTACAAGATGAACCCCACGACGGTGCGCCGTGATGATGCGCACGGCACAATCATCTATCCGAAACATGTGCACAAGGCACTACGCGGTTATCTTGGTGTCCAGTACTCGGCGGGCGCGCGGCGCTTTCCCTTCCACAATACCGAGGATTTCCGGTTCTTCAGCTAGTCTCTTCGGTTGTCAGTCCGACGAAGAACGATGAGACGATAAGGACAAGATAGGCCTCTCTCTTGCTGTGATGTTTGAGGTCGAGGCGATCGACGATAAGTTTCTTTGGATGCGTCGCGAGGGCATGGAGTATACGAGGCTCCAGTCCCGGTCGGTAGTTGGCGTCCATCCGGATTTGTATGCGCCAGACACCCGGCAAGTCCGGTACGGATTGGCCTGAGCCGGATCGGAAATGGATATTGATCAGCCCGAGATTACCCAATAGTTGAGCAAGCGCCGCTTGAAGCTTGGCCTGTGCCAATCCCTCGGTTTCTGCCTGCCAGAACATCGACTCGATCTTGCGATGGTTCTCGCGCTCGGGGGCCAGCAGATCGAATGCGTTTTGCTGTTTAAGCAAAGTCTCGGCTTTTCCGAGGCGTTCGATCACGGCGTCGTGGTCGTGCCGGACCGCGGCCAGACGTTCGGACTGCAGCAGGATCACGTAGCCGATGAGAAGGCCGAGAATGAGCCGCACGCCCCACCGCAGCCGGGCATTCGCGGCAAGCTCCGCGAAGAGCGGACGAAGCGCACGCGCCGGTCCCTTCATTCCCGCACCGTCAGGGTAATCTCGAGGCGATCCTGACCGGGGCCCGGTTCGGCCTTGACCTGCGTGAACAGCGGCACCGCTTCAAGCGCGCGGATGTACGCGATGGGATCGGCGTGCCGATCCTCGATCGATACCGCGAGCTCCCCCTGCTGATAGCGCCATTCCCGGAGTTCCGCGTTCGCGTTCGGAATGGCGCGGTCCATCTGGTTCATCAAGTGAGCCTGCGACGGCGCCTGTAGAATTTGGAGAAGCGCCTGGTTCGTGCGGCGCAGGTCGATCAGCTCGTTGCGCGCCTCGAGAATTGGCGTGAGCTGTTCCTGCAGGCGGTCGAACTCCCGTGCTGTGGCTTCCTCCATCTCACTGATCTTCCAGTAGCGGACCTCCTGCCATAGCACGGCAAGAACCAGCGCGAGGAGACAGGCTGCGGCAAGAGTGCCCCCGTTCGCCACGAACCACTCCTGAGGATCGAGGGAAACGGACCACGGCTCCCGCGCCATCTGGTCGCTGGCTGGCGCCGGTATGTCTCCGATGGTCAGCGTTCCGCCGTCGCCCTCCTGTCGTGCCACGAACCAGCTCAGCTGGCTCTCCTGCGGGTAGGCCGGGAACCAGAACGAGTCGGCCAGCACGTTCGCGCGCCAGCGCTGCAGCTCGAAGCCGTCGGCGCAGGGCTGCAGGCGAAGCCCGTCCGACTGTCGCCCGTAGAACACTGTCTCGGGCAGCGTTCGAAGGCGCGCCGAAACCCCGCTTCGCGCCTTGGGAAACAGCGTGGAGAAGCGCTCGCGTGCCGGCGCGATCTTGTCATTGTCCCAGAACCAGACCATGGCCACGCCGCCGGACCACACGGCGTGATGGCCCGTGCGCTCGAAGGGGCTCCAGACCGGCAGCTTGAACTCCAGCGCCGCGCGACGCCGGCTGCGGGGGACGGTGCTGAAGTCCTCACAGCGAAACATGCAAAGCCCCCGGCCCACGACCCAGTTGGGTATCGACGACCGGAAGGGCAGCCGGCGAGCGCCGGCCTGGGTCTGGATGGCGTTTGGTCTACCGAAAAAGAGGCGTCGCAGCTTCGAGGGGAGGATCACTGGAAATGCCCGAATCTTCGCGCTGGGGAGCAGGTTCCGAGTACCGGTAATCCTTGCGCCACGGGGCCGTCTCGCCGAGCGGCGTCAATTCGATGCCGACAACCGAGCGCGGACCCACAGTCTCATGCCAGACCGCCAACTTCAGGAAATTGGACGGTAGCACGGCCACTTCCATTTCGTCGATGTCCAGATGCTTTCCGCTCAGCATGGCAAGCTGAGTCTGCCGAGTGAGCGGGCCCTTTTCCCGCTCGTCGAGAACGCCGCGCACGCCGTATTCGTCGAGCTCGAGAACGGCCGCCAGGACTTCGGGATGCATGGTGTTGAAATTGTAGTTTGACACGGGACGCATCGTCAGCACCGCCCAAAGCTGCGGCCAGGCTTTTCGAGGAATCAGGTTCTCGGCACCGAGAACGTCGCCAAGTTCCATCGGGCTCGACATGATCCAATTGAGCGGCGGCTCTCTGCCTCGGCTTTGGTAGTCCTGACGTTCCGCACCGCCGAGATTGAGGGTGTCGTTGGCATCGATGTAGTCGTCAATCCGGGCGATGACCCGCCGGGCATCCTCTTCAGCAAGCCCCATGCGTTCCAGCAGAGCCGCGAATGGAGGAAACCGCGGCGCGTTGACGGAAACCAGTCCGCCCTCGTCCTGGATCGAGAAGCGGGTTTCTCCAAGGGCGGCATAGGCGGCACCGGTGACCCGCAACTCTCCTCGTATGTTGAACGGAGACGGCGTCTGGTTGTGCCCTGGGTCGAGGAAGCGCTGCTCCTCTTCGAGAATCAAGGCATGATGGTTCATGCGTCTGGTGGCGAGAAGGTAGATCAGCGTTGCCTCTGTGTTGCGCCGTTCGAGCTCGGCCTGGAAGGCACGCTTCTCTTCGATGGCGTGGTCGACGTCGGTCGCCACCACATGGTTGATGTAGGTGGCGAGCAGCCCGAGCGCGGCCAGCGCCCAGAGCGTCGCGACTAGCACGAAACCGTTCGCGTTGCCGCGATTGGCCATCAGAATTCCTCCCGGTAGTTGGGGACCGGTTCGGGGTAGAGGTCGAAGTGCGCCAGCCAGAGAGTCCGGCCGTCGGACGACAACAGGCGGACCATGCGCGGGATGTACTCCCGGCTTCCCTCTATCGGCCACCGCTCGAGCCACTGCCTCGATGAATCGGCATACTGAAAGCTGAGCCCGCTGCCTTGCTCGCCGAGAATGGTCCAGGGCTCCGCGCCGTGTTCGGCATAGAGGACGCGGCCTCCCTCGATGGACCAGCGAACCCGCAGCGGCCGGCCGGCCGCAGCAGCCAGCGGCTGCAGTGTGACGCCCTCGAAGAACTTGCCGTCGCCGACGAAGCGCCTCGTTGCCTGTCGGGATGGCAGGATGGCCTCGACAGTCGAGGCGAACCAATGATCCCGGAGGTCGGCAAGGGCCGCCTCGCGATGAACACGCTTCACCGTTGCGAATTGGCCGAGGAAGAAACCCGTACCCTGGATCACGAGAGTGCCCAGAAGCGAAACGAGGAGCAGGACGACAAGCATCTCCACCATGGTCAGCCCCCGAGCCGCGGCCTGGGTTGTCCTGCTTCGGGCGCGACCCGTCACGGCACAGGCTCCCGCACTTTCCTATATCCGGGGACCCGCAGCCGCCAGGTACCCAGCGATCGACCGTCTTCACTTGGCTCGAACAGGATCTCGTACAAGCCGACCTCGAAATACCCACGCTCTCCGGTCACGGTCTGGCTCTGGCGCACCGGCTCTAGCAGTGTCGCCGACCAGACGATGTCGATCCCGTCCACGCTCATCTGCCCCGCGCGTTCCTCATGCGGATTGATGCCGGCAAGGTATTCGACGGCGTGATGGGCCGCCGACATCTGTCGCGACGCGTCGTAAGCGCGCCCCAGCGCGATCAGGTTGGTGTTGAAGAGGCCGTAGAGCGCCACGGCGGCACCGGCGAAGATCACCATTGCGACCATGGTCTCCAGTACCGTGAAGCCCGCAGACCGAGCAGCCTGGTTGGAGCGGCTAGGCATGCGTCGCGACGCGGCAGTAAGGCGCTTCGAGAGCGAGACGGGCTTCGATCGTGCCCTCGTGACGCAAGGTGAGCGTGGCCCCGAAGCAGACGCCGTTCGCACCGACCACGAGGGGCCGGTCGAGCTCGATGGTCCAACCCTCAGGCAGGTCGATGACGTGGGTCTTGGCATCCGCATGGAGCAGCGGAGCGGCGCGTGCTGCCGACAAGGCTTCAGCCTCCGGGCCGTTGGGTCCGGGGGGCGAGACCACATAGGCCTGACCATGACGCAGGGCCATTCGGCCGAGGCCGGCGAACTGGTCCAGGATGTACTCGCGGTCCGTCTTGCCCGCGATGCTTGCGTAAAGGCGCTCCGTATTCGGCGCGACGAGCGCGGTGATCATCGCCACCAGGAACAAGACGAACAGCATCTCAATCAAGGTGAAGCCGCCCGTTGCGCGGGCACTGCTCGATCGGCCAACGTGGCGGCGGTCGTGTGCAGTCTCCGCCGTGCCGCCGCTGGCTCTGGCATGCCAGCGGATCCATTGGATGATCCGCGCTACCTTCCGTCCCAACGGATTTCCGAACCCGGCGATCGGAAACGGCTAGCGCAACTGTGACTTTGTCGGAAGGTAACCGACATCGGCATCGGTGCCGTCTCCTCCGTCCTGCGAGTCGGCGCCGAGCGAATAGAGCGCAAATCCCTGAAGGTTATCGGCGGGATAGAGGTAGCGGTAGGGCGTGTTCCACGGGTCTTCCGGCACCTCGCCGTCGAGATAGGGTCCGCTCCAGAAGTCGGCGACCTCCGTCGGGGGGCGGACCAGCGCGGCAAGCCCTTCTGCAGTGGTGGGATATCTGCCCACATCCAGGCGATACGCCTGCAAGGCGCCGTGTAACATCTTGATTTGAGTCTCGGCCGTCTTCACCTTCGACGTGTCGATCCTGCCGAAGAGCTGCGGTCCGACCAGCCCCGCCAGCAGGCCGAGGATCACGAGAACCACCATGAGCTCGATGAGGGTGAATCCTGAATTGGCGGAACCTGCGATCGCCGATTTGGACGCCGCGTGCCGCTTGCCCGCGAACCGTCGGCGCGGCGTTGCTGTCTGGATCCCCTCCTTGCGCGCTGACTGCGGTTCTGTGTCGGGCATCGCGATTATCCCCGTCCGGTCAAAACGCGATATCGTTGACACTGGTGATCGCAAGAATGATTCCGATCATGATGACACCGAGAAATCCGCCGACCAGCACGACGGCCAGCGGTTCGATCAAGGTGAGGAATCGCTTCATGCGTCGACGGCTGTTTTCGTCGTAAAGCGTCGCAAGCGCCTTCAGCATCTCGGCAAGCTGCCCTGATTGCTCGCCGACACGAAGTAGGCTGTAACCGGTGGGCGTGAGCGCGCGGCGCTTCTCCAACGCCGCTGAAAGCGAGGCGCCGCTGCGGACGTCGCTCGTTGCCTGCTCCAGCATCGCCTTGCGCCGGGTGATTCGCACGCTGCTTGCGGCAAGCCCCAGAGCGTCCAGGAGACCCACGCGGCTCGCCAGCATGGCGCTCATGAGCGAAGCCCATTTCGCGGTATCCGTCTCGGTAAACCAGTCGGAAAGGATCGGCAGCGTGGAGAGGCTGTCCCGGACTCGCTGACGGACACCTTCGCGTCGCGCGAGCATCGCAATGGCGAAGGCGATGACGGCAAGAGCGGCTGCCAGCTGCCATCCGTTGGCATTGAACCAGAGACCGGCGTGCAGGACGGCCTCCGCCAGCGCAGGCAGCTCGTTTCCGGTCTCGAGTAGATTGGCGAATTGCGGGATCACGAAGACGAAGACGAGGAGCACTGCCGCGCAGCCGGCGACGATCAGGATTGACGGGTAGAACAGCGCGCCGCGCATCTCCGTGGCGACCCGTTGATCGTACTGCATCTGATCGACGGCCTGGCGCAGAGCCCCCGCTAGTTGACCGTTCAACTCGCCGGCCTCCACCAGGCGATAAACGTAGTCGGGAAGAGCAAGCTGCCCGGCGCGCAGGGCTTTGAGAAAGCTCTCTCCGCGCATGAGCGCTCTGGACATGGCCTCGAAGGCCTGGGACAGCGACGGATGCCGGGTGCCGCTGGCTTGGGCCTCCACCGCATTGCCGAGCGAAACACCGGATTCGAGCAGCGTCGACAATTCGTGAAGCGCCATCATCTGGTCCTGGGCGCTGAGCCTGCGGCGAAACAGCGGAGGCCGCGTTGCGCGGGGCTCCGCCACTTCGACCACGGTGTGGCCCTCGGCACTGAGCTCCCTAACAAGGTCGGAGACAGAGGCGGCCTCGGCGACTCCCTTCACCACCCGACCGCTGCGATCGACGATCTCGTACTGGTACTCCCGCATCGTGGATCACTCCTCGAGCGTGAGGCGGGTCACCTCTTCCGCAGTGGTGCGACCGTGAGATGCCTTGAGCAGGCCATCCTCCTGCAGCGTGCGATGCCCCTGATGGAGGGCCAGCGTCTTCAGCTCATTGAGTTTCGCCCCTGAAACGATGAGCTCCTGGAGTTCGCCGGTCACCGGAACGAGTTCGTAGATGCCGGTCCTGCCGGTGTAGCCGGTCTGGTCGCAGGCGTCGCAGCCGTGGACCATCACCCAGCGGTCACCGAGTAAACGCGGAGGGATGCGTTCGAGGCTCTCGCCGAACACGGCGGGCGGGTCGATGCGCTCCGAGCAACGCGGACATGCCCTTCGCACGAGCCGCTGCGCCTGGACCCCGCGCACCGACGCAGCGACCAGAAACGGTTCCACGCCCATGTCGATCAGTCGCGTGAAACTGGACAGCGCGTCGTTGGTGTGGGCCGTCGACAACACCAAGTGGCCCGTCATGGCCGAACGAATGGCGATTTCCGCAGTCTCCAGGTCGCGGATCTCACCGATCATGATGACGTCCGGATCCTGACGCAGAATGGCGCGCAAGGCGCGGGCGAAGGTGTAGCCGATCTCCGCATGCGTCTGAATCTGGGTGATGTTGGGCATCTGGTGCTCAACCGGATCTTCCACTGTGATGAGCTTCTTGATGCCGTCGTCGATCTCCGTGAGCGCTGAGGCTAGCGTGGTGGATTTCCCCGACCCCGTAGGGCCGGTCACCAGAATGATGCCGCTGCTGGTCTGGAACCAGCGCCGGAACAGGGTGAGATGGTCCGCCTCCATGCCCAAGTTCGGCAGAGACAGGTCCGCCCGCTCCTTTGCTAGCAGCCGCAACACCACGGATTCCCCGAAGGCGCACGGCACCGTCGACACCCGGATGTCCATCTCCTGGCCCGCAACTCGGCTCGAGATCCGTCCGTCCTGGGGAAGCCGCCGTTCCGCAATGTCGAGGCCCGATATCAGCTTGATGCGGGATGCGACCGCCGGAAACCGTTCGACCGGTTGCGTTTGCTTGGTGTGCAGCACGCCGTCAACGCGCATGCGAACCAGGAAGTGCTCCTCCGTCGGTTCGATATGGATGTCCGAAGCCTTCACGTAGACGGCCTGTGCAAGAAGATTATTCACGAACTCGATGATCGGCGCCTCTTCGGCCATTTCTGTGAGCTGCTTGGTATCGTCGCCGACGTAGGGAGCCTGGCTGCCCCGCTCCTTCTTCACGAACTCGAGAAGATGGTCGATCTGGTGGCCGGTAGCGAGACAATACTTGACCGGTTCGTCCGGATAAAAGTAGCTGAGCACGGCCAGCACGCCATGATCCATTATATCCCGAGCGATGCAAAAGAGCTGGTCGTTGCGACGCCACAACAGCACGCCATTGTCGAGAAACCACTCCTTCTTAATTGGTGCCTCGGAAATGAATTCATATATGTCTTTCTTTCCGGGAAGATCCTCCGCGTTGCGGAGGTACTCCGCCCCCTGTATTTCAGCGATTCTTTGCAGAAGAAGATCCTCGGAAATGGTGCCGGTCCGGATCAGTACGGCGTCGAGCCTGCCGCCGATCGAGCGTTGTATCTGCAGGGCCTTGTCCATGTCGGCCTGCTGCACATCGTTTCTCTCAAGCAGCAGTTCGGCGAGGCGCTGTCCTGAATACCCGCCTGATGTTGCGGCGTCCGACGCTCGTTCCGGCGACTTGGGCATTGGCGGTTGGACTCCAGCGTCTGGTGTCCGTTCACATACCGTAGCAAATAACGCCTGCATCTGACGAGAGGCGTGTGATCGGACGACGCGGACATTTAAGCGTCTACCACTCCCACGCCCCCGTTGACATTAAGCCCCAGAGAAGCAGGGCTGTACCGCCGAGATACGCGCCGAACGCGACCCTGCTCGTTGCGGAAACCGTGGTTCCCTGGCTCCAGGACTGCAGCATGACGACAATGAGTCCAGCCACGGCTGCGATGAGGACTAGAGGCGGCAGCCAAGCCGGGCCGAGCCAAGCGCCCAGGCCGGCCATCAACTTTACATCGCCCAGGCCTAGACCTTCGATGCCGCGGTAGCGGAAATAGAGAAAGCGCAGCACGAAGAAGCTGCCGCCGCCGATCGCCGCGCCAATCAGCGCCTGAGTGAAGCCCGGTGTCGGCAGGAACAGCGCCGCCAGCAAGCCGCTCGCCAGCAATGTCGCCGTCAGACTGTCCGGCAGAACCTGACGCCGCAGATCCGCGACCACCAGCAGAACTAGCAGCCATCCCAAGAAGCATCCCGCTACAGCTTGAGCATCGTCCCTGACCAGCACGGCCGTGACGATCACGGCCGCGATCATCACCAGTTCAAGAACCGGAACGACGAACGGTATCGTCGCGCCACAATGGCGGCATCTGCCGCGGCCTATAATCCACGGGAGCAGAGGAACTAAGTCAGGGGAGACGAGCTTGAACCCCGAGTCCTGGCAGCAATAGCTCGCGTTAGCCACTACGGTCTTTCCGCGAGTGGTCGGATGGGGCTTCCAATAGAAGTGCCGGCGATCGAGCGATTGCTCAGGTCTTGGATCGTCAAACGACCCGGATTGTTCCCGTGCCTCCAGCCATGCGCGACGGGCTCCATGAGCTCAGGGTTCATGGTCACAAGATACGACGAGAAACCGATGTTGTTGATGCCTGCGTCCGTCTGCGTCCAGACGATGCGTTGCGCCTGCCACGCGCCCGCAGCGGGAATCACTCGACGGTGACGGTAGGGAGGAGCGGTGGGCCGGGGTCCTCAGAGATAAACGAATGCAGGTCCAGACGGTCTTGAATTTGCCGCGTGAGCTCCCAGCCCTCTTCGTGATTGGTGATCACATATGGCGTAACCATGATCAAAAGTTCGGTTCGGTCTTCCTGAAGGGAGTCGGAGCGGAACAGTTGGCCAATTCCTGGCAATTGCCCAAGGATGGGAACGCCTGTTTCACCCGCACTTTGGCTGCCAGAAATGAGCCCACCGAGCAGCAGCGATCCGCCGTCCTTAAGCGTCAAACTGGTGCTGATCTGTCGGTTCAGGATCGTGGGAGTGCCTGCAAGGCTCGTCGCCGCGGTCGGGCGAGCCTCACTGAGTTGCTGCGAAATCTGCAGATCGACCAGCCCGTTGGCCTGTACGATCGGCTTGATTTCCAGTTGCACGCCGGTCTTGCGGTAGGTGACGTCCTGCAGGATGTTGACCGCATCAACGGTTTGACGAGTGTCGTCCGAGATTCGCGTGATCACCGGGATCTCGTTGCCGACGTCGATAGTGGCGGTCTCACCGCTCTTGACGAGAAGACGCGGCCGGGAGCGGATCACGACCCGGTCGTCCCTGTAGAACAGGTTCAATGCCGCCCGAGTTTCTCCGGCATTGTCCAGGGTCACCGTCAGGCCTGAACCGCCAAGACCCAGGCCACCCAGCGTGCCGGCGAGACCATAGTCGTCGACGCTGCCTCTGAAGAGAAACTCGATACCCGATTTTTCTTGATCGGATAGCGTGACTTCCGCAATCAGCACTTCGATCAACGCCGACGGCACTGACTTGTCCAGTTTTTCGATCACGCTTCGGATCTCGGCCCACTCCTTGCCGGAACCCCTGAAGAGCAGCACGTTGCGATTCTTGTCGACAACGATTCGGGCGCTGGCCGGCTCTGCCGCCGCGGGCCGGGGCCCAGGCCCCCGTTCGCCTTCGCCTGCCGCCATCGCGTCCGGCCGAGGTTCGCCGGCCACACTGGAGCCAAACATGCGGTTCAAGGTATCGGTCAGCTCTTCTGCCTGAGTATTGAGAACTTCGTACGCAAAAACCGCAGAATCGATCGACTCTTTGCGGCGGGAATCCAGAAGACGGGCCCATTGCTCGACGTGGTCGAGCGTGGCCTGGTCCGCCGCGAAGGCGACCATCTTGTCCACCTCCGGCAATGCAAGAAGTATGATCGAACCGCCAACCCCGCCGGTGCCGATACTCGCCCGATACCCTTCGGCGTTAAGCACTTCGTTCAGCGCCCTTGCCAAGTCCTGGGCGCGCATGAAGACGGGTTCGATAATCACGCCGTAACGCCCGCGCAGTAACGGCTGGTCGAGCACCTCGATCATGGCAAGCGCGCGGACGAGCATGTCGCTGTTGCCCTTGAGCAGCAGGGCGTTGCGATCAGGGTCCTCGATCACTTCCAGATCTTGGCGGTCGAATGCCGCGCTCAGCCACCCGCGAACTTGTGGACCGCGAACCACCTTGAGTTGGACGAGCTGGAATATAACGCGATGGCTGGGCGGAACATCCGGCAATGCCCGACCGCTCACGAACAGAGGGACATCGCGCGAGGCGATGTCCTGGCTCGGAACGAAGGTCAGGATGCCTTCCTCCGCCGCCACGATGTCCACGCCGTACTCGCGCAGCACCCGACGGGCCGTCGCAAATAGCTGGCGCGGCGGCAGCGGCTCGGTCAACTTGAGAGTCACGAGATCCGACTTGCGTCGCAATCCCGGCGAAATCAGGAACGACATTCCCAGCTCTTCACCGAAAATCTCGTTGATGAAGGGCACAAGAGGAATGTTGTGAAAGCTGACGCGGATGGGATCGCCGAAGAGATCGTCGCCAAGCCGGTCGGTAATGCCCTCCGCCACCGAACGCTGGATCACCACCCCCGGGGCCCGGGACGTGCGCAGCTCCTGTTCAACCGGAGTCTCGGCCGGCACCGGTTCCTTCTGCGCTGCGGACACGTATTCTTTTGGCGGGCGGATCGGCTCCGGCAACGGCTCCACCCGAAGTTCTGCGCACGCCGCGAGCAGACCCGCCGCCACCACCATGGCTGGAAGAATGGCGGGACTAGAGATGCTCATCTCGCCGCCCCAACATCTTGGTCATGTACCCCGTTGCTCCCAGCCCGTTGCGCGCTATTCGCGATGGAGGGGAACAACAACAGCTCCTCTTCCGGAAGATCCTCCGCTTTGATCGTGAGACTGTTGTCCGTAACGGAGACCAGAACGCGCCCATCCGGCAGCGTATCACCGGCGAGAAATCTCTCAATTCCGACGTTCGGGACTGCAAGCAGCACTGTGCGCTGGTCATGGACGGTAATCAGCCCGACGAAATTCATCTTCAGCAGTTCGGGGTTGATCGTTGGAGCAGATTGTGGGGCCGGCGTGCTCGGTTCGGTTGGATTCCTGGCCGATGGCTGAGCGTTGCCCCAGCGCCGGCTCGCGAGCAGGGATCCGATATCTTCCCCGGCTGCCAGGGCAGCCACTTGGTTGGACAACGCGTCGACGGGCGCCGAGCGAACCGTCACGACGGCCTCCGGCACGCGAACGGGCGTCGCGTACGCCGCCGCGATGGTGGCGCAGCAGGCCAAACCGGCGAGAAGCCAGCGCCGCCAACCAAACAATAGCCAGTTCATTGTGCTCCCTGCGGCAGCGATAACATCCGCGATGGCCGTCGCACGTCCATTCCGGCAGTCAGCAGATTCGCCTTTGCTTAATTTTTGCCGCCAAGTATAGACGACAATTCGACTAAGGGCAGCAATTGCGTTCGCTCAAAACGGTCGGTCAACTCGTCAATTCACAGGCGTCTTCACAGCCTGCAATAGGTGGAGGTACGGCGAAGTGAATGAGGTCTCGCTGACCACTGCTTGCGTGCGCATCGCGTGCAGGCGAGCAGAGTTGACCTCGCGGCGTGTCGCTAGGTAGAATTGGCACGCTGTACTCGATTGAGCATGTGGTCTGTTGCGAGGTTGGGTCAGCGTGGGCCACCGAGAGAGACAGTCCATGAGAGCATTGCTGTTTTCACTGATTCTCTCGCTGAGCATCCTGTTCATCGATGCAGCATCAGCCGTCTCTGAAGGAGATTTGGCTCCCGATTTCACCTTGCCGACATTGAATGGTCAGGAAAGCAAGTCCTTGTCGGCAAGCCAGGGCAAAATTCGCTATCTGGATTTCTGGGCATCCTGGTGCATCGCGTGTCGAGTGTCGATACCGGATATGATCGTCTTGCAACAGGAATTGGGAAAGGAGCGCTTCAAGGTTATCGCCATCAGCGTGGACGAGTGGATTGACGATGCGACCAAGTTCTTGAGTCGGTACTCCATGAACTACGATAATTTGAGCGATCCGCAGGGCGAAATAGCGGAGGCCTATGGTCTGCTGGCCATGCCGACGTCGTTCGTAATCGACCCCGAAGGCTGGATCACGCTGGTGCACCAGGGCTTCAAGCCGGGCGATATGACGGCCATACGGGCGCATATCGACGAACTTCTTAGTCTGCAGCCGGCGGAGGAGCGATGATCTTCTTTATGCGACACGTCCTGCCGGTTGCGGCTCTCGCATTTGCGCTGAGTGCTTGCGAGGCCGTTTCTCCTTGGCAATGGGGTTCGCTCGCGCGTCCGGAAATGCAGTTGGACCCGAATCTCTTGCAAAGTGCCCTGTACGAACAGGTCTACGAGAGCAAGGAAGCATCCCGCGGTCGCGCGAAGACGGCGGGCGCCGGATGCGGTTGCAACTAAGTTGAAGTCCCTTTCCCCGCTGACGGCATTGACGATTGCCGCGACCTCGCTTCCCGCGTTTGCCGATTCACAGCCAGTGGAAACGAGCCTGTCGATCGGCACCTCCAACTATAAAGAAGCCGACATCCCCCCGCACCTGCATTTGAGCGGGGATAACCAGCGATACGACATCGATATTCAGCAGTTCAGGTTGCTGACTCCCGTAGGCGATGAATGGAGCGCAGGACTGAGCGTCTCGCGGGAGACAATGTCCGGCGCCTCTCCATGGGCAACGGTGATGGGCCCCGATGGAAAGCCCACACTCATCATGAGCGGCGCCACGATCCAAGACGAGAGAACCGAAGTTAGTTTGACAGGCACTCAGTACTTTGAGGAGAGCAGTGCAGCATTGACGCTGACACGGTCCGAAGAAGACGACTATACGTCCGACGCTGTGGCCGTATCAGGCGAATGGGAAATTAATGGTGCTCTAACCATATTGTCGGCAGGCTTGAGCTACGCAAGCGATACCATTGAGCCAAGCGATGCTGCCGCATTCGGGCGAATACTGAAGGAAAGTAGGAAAAGTCGATCGCTATCTCTAGGGCTATCACAAGTGATCGACCGCTCCTCAGTTGTTTTCGCCGGGCTTGGGGTTACCTCCCACACGGGCTACCTATCAGACCCCTACAAGCTTCGCGACGTTCGACCTAGGAAACGATTCGAGAGCGCGCTCGGTGTGCGTTATCGACGTTTCCTGGACAATCTGCGCGCATCGCTGCACGTTGATTATCGTTACTACGCGGATGACTGGGGTATCGCCTCTCACACGCTTCATACTTCCTGGTATCAGAACGTTGGTTCTTCATTTCAGCTGGTCCCAAACGTGCGTTATTACAGTCAGTCAAATGCGGATTTTTTCCGTTCAGTCGACGACTTTGGTTTGCCGCCTGACTTTGCCCAGTCCAGCGATTTTCGCTTGGGTGGGTATGGCGCAGTGACTGCGGGCCTGAAGGGCGTAATTCATTTTCCCGATTGGTCGGTCACGCTCAGCATTGATCGCTACAGAGCCAGCGAAAAATACGGGCTCGAGTCCGGTATTGAACATCCCGCTCTGCTCAAATTTGCACTGGCCTCCGTCGCTTTCGAATGCAGGTTCTAGTCGTTGGTTCCGTGCCTGCATCGATTCAATGCGATGGGCTGTCCGTGTGAGCTGCGCCTGTACGCGCCCACGAATGAGGATTGTTCTCATGCGGTTCGAGAGTGCGTTGAAGAGATTGGGCGCTTCGAGAGTAAATTTTCTCGGTACAGGGCAGACAGCGTGACGACGGCCATCAACCGTGCCTCAGGTGTAGCTCCCACCTGTATCGACGAGGAAACGACCTCCATCCTAAAGTACGCGGAGGTGTGCTACGAGCAAAGCAATGGGGCATTCGACATAACGTCGGGTGTGTTTCGTCGGGTGTGGCATGTGGGCCGGAAGACCCTGCCGTCGCAAGGGGAAATTGACGCGTGTTTGACCAGAGTGGGCTGGGACAAGGTTGAACATTCCGATGGAAAGATATACCTGTCTGTACCCGGGATGGAATTGGATTTCGGAGGCGTTGTAAAGGAATACGCCGCCGATGCGGCCGCTATTCTGGCCAAGCAACTCGGTATTCGCCATGGTCTAGTTAATCTCGGCGGTGACATCTGTATCTTTGGTTCGCAACCGAGCGGTGAGCCCTGGCCGATCGGCATCGTTCATCCGCTGAAAGCGAATTCGCCCATTGCCACCGTATCGCTCCTGGAAGGTTCGCTGGCGACCTCGGGCGGCTATGAGCGATTCATGGAAATAGAAGGGCGGCGATACAGCCACTTGATCGATCCTCGGACCGGTTGGCCCATCGACGGACTATTGAGCGTCAGTGTCGTTGCAGACCAGGCGATTGTCGCCGGTTCCATTGCCTCGGTGGCGTTGCTGCAGCAGCAAGGGGACGGCTTGGAGTGGCTCGAGCGATGCGACACACCCTATCTTGCCGTCGACTCGAAGCTCGCTTGCCATGGCCACTTGGTTGGTAGAAGGGCCGTATGAGACGTATCCATGAGGTGGCCCCGGAAAGTCGGACAGGTCGCTAAGGTGTATTCCGCCGTGTGACGGAGGAATACGGATGAGCGGTAAGCGACGGAAGTTTTCGGGGGAGCTGAAGGCGAGGTGTTGTTTTTCGGTCTAGCCGGATAGAGGCGCCGGCTATTTTCTCACATT
>JAPPHD010000079.1 GCA_028821125.1 Gammaproteobacteria bacterium | reverse complement strand
GGAACGCCAAGGCCTCCTCGTGCGCGACCCCGACCGCGACTACCTCGACGTCGAGACCGTCCGCGGGCACCAGGGTCTTTGGCGTTATGCCGAATTCATCCTGTTCAGGAAGTCAGCAGGCGTCAGTATGGGAATGCCGTGAAACGGACACATCTCCAGGAGGTCGCCATCACCGGTGACGATGCAATCGGCTTCGCCGATCAGTGCCGTTTCAAGAAACCTGTCGTCATCGGAGTCGCGACAACCCAGCTTCGCGTTGGTGATCGACACCCACTCGGACACTGCCATGAGTTGGGCCAGATAAACGGCCCTGATCGTCTGACTGACGTAGCGGTCGAACTTCGGGCGACGAAGACGGCTGCGCAGCTCGTGGGACGTTTCGTCGGAAAAGAGCAGCACGCCGTTGCTGTGGCGTATGACATCGAGAACGCGGCGAGGTCGCCCCTCTGCCCGTAGCGCTGCGCTGATCAGGACGTTCGTATCGACGACCGCCCGGTCAGCCTTCATCCGCTAACAGCGCATCGAGTTTCGCGTCCGTCAGGTTGTTGGCGGATGCCCCCTTGCCCATGATGTCCATGGTCGCGGCGAGACGCTCCCACGCCGCACCGCGGAGCCGTTCGTAGTGCTGTACCGAGAGCATTACCGTGACGGCCCGGCCGTTCCTGGTCACACGTACGGGCGTGCGCTGGGCGGCATCGAGCAACTGGCCGAAGCGATTCTTGGCGTCTCTTGCAGTAACTTCATTCATTTGAGCTATAGTAGCTATTATGGCTCATTCGTACAACTGTGGCGGGCTCCCAACGCAAGCGAGCCTCGACGATGGCAACGGGAACGAGTGTAACCAACCACCTCCGATGGACGCCTGGGCATGCTGTTAGTCCTCGCCGCAACGCGCTGGAAAATCGTCTGGCTGCTCGTACCGATCAGCGTGGTGCGCAGCATGGACGCCGTGAACTTCTCGGTGGCGGCCAGGCAGATCATGCCGGAATACGGCTTGAGCGAGGTGCAGATCGGGGTGCTGTACTCCGCCTATCTGCTCGGATACGCCGCTTTTCACCTGCCGGGGAGCTTGCTCGCCGACACGCTGGGGCCACGCAGGCTGCTCGGCGCCGCGCTACTGTGGTGGTCGGTGCTGACGGGACTCACCGCTTTCGCGCCTGGCCGGCAGGACAGCACTCATCACCGGCGCAAGCCGTCCCGATATTCGGCGTTGTTCCTTCCACGCCCTCGTACCGGCGCGCGAAGTTCCCCACTCGCATGCGCAATGCGCATGAGCGGTGGGAGCCGAGCCGTCCATCGTTTGCGGGGCTGTACCAGATCGGCGACGTGTAGGCTCGTTCCTGGAGGATCATGGTCGTTCCGTCAACCGGTTCGTCGCCGAAGTACCTGGCATCGTAGGCTGTCCAGCGCGGCGTCGGAATCTCGATCACGCGGGCGTAGTAGACGGCCGGCTGCGACGCGTCGAACTCCGGGTCGCGCCAGAACCCGACCAGTTCGGCATCGCCGATGGAATTGGCCCAGCTTGCGGCGGGCACGTCCACCGTGTTTCCGACCGGGGGAAGGGTGCCGTCCGGCTCGAGGGTGCGCCGGTGCGCATCGCCCCAGGCCACGTTGAAGATTCTCTCATGGGTCGCGCCTTCGGCGTCCAGCCAGCCCTTCACGATCTGGATGCGGTCGAGGTTGCCGCTCAGGGGGTCTTTCAGTGCGCCCACCAGAAAGGCGGGGGCCTGCTGCCCGCCATTGGGGTGCAGCGATCCGCCCATGGGCACGCCCCGGGCATAGCCGCTGGCCGCGAGTTTCTGGAAGCTCGCATCGTCCGCCGAAAAGTCCCAGCCGCCGAAGAAGCGTACCGTCAGGCGCGGCCCGGTGGTGGCATAGACCTCCCTGCGCTGCATCGCATCCCAGATGGCCGCGCGGGTGTTCTCCGTTGCCCAGACGGCCGCGTAGCCGGATGCGCCGAGCTCCCGGGCCTGCCACATGACCGGCTCCTCCATGTCCACCTCCGGTGGGATCATGCGGCCCGCCATCGGCTCGACGGTCGGGAACTTGCCGAAGAAGTTGTTTTCCTCGGCGGTCGCGAGGGCGGTATGGCTGTCCGTCGAGCCCACCATGCCGAATCGATACGGGTTCGCGCCGAGGGTGCGTTCCAGCTTGAGCCCGTTCTTCAGCGCCTCGCGGGCGTATTCGTACTGCAGCATGCCGGGCGTTTTCAGCGTTTCCATGCTGGTGTTGCCGCGATCCCAGGTTTCGAAATCGGCGAACTCGTCTTCGGGCGAGAGATACGGGTGCGCCTCGCCGTCCCCCTTGATCTGGGTGACCTCATAGAGCGGTTCCCACCTGGCGCGGGTGCTCACGTACTCCGCGTCGATGGGGGCGCCCGTGTTGGGGTTGGATTCCACGGGAAACATCTGGCCGTTGGACAGGTTGCCGTTGTGGGCAAGCGCCAGCACACGGCCGCCGGTTTCCTCCTCGTAACGCTGCATCCACTTCCACAGGTCCTGGGGATTGATGCTGTCGTTGGCCGTGAACGGCAGCAGCCGGCGCGCCGTGTCAGCGCCTCCCCGGTAAAGGACGTTGCGGTGCAGCTTGTCTCCGCTTTCGGTCGGCGACCATTCGTAGCCGATGAGCGCCGTGAATCGTCCGGGCTCATTGAAGCGGTCGGCGGTTTCCACGTAGCTTTCCCAGGTGGCGCGGATGATTGCCGGGTTCTGCAGCGGGACGGTAGAGTCGCCGTAGAGCACCTCGCCGATCGACTGCATCGCCTCTATCGCCGCGTCCCCTCCCGCCTTGATTCCATCGTGAATCGTCCGGAGTTCGTCGTGTTCGAGCAATGCCGGGTCCCCGCCCAGCAGTCTGTCCATGACGCCCAGCGCATCGGAATGATCGGACACCACCAGAAAGTCCAGTGGGCGGGCAAGGCGCGCAGGCTGGCCGCTAGTGGCGATCACCTGCTCGCCCCGGGCGAATCGATAGGCGTCTTCGACGTCGAGGGTCAAACCCAGCAGGCGCGCATCCAGGGAATTGGCCGTGTGCAGGTGGGTGTCCCCCCAGAGGACCCGTGCCGGCCAGACCACATCCGCATGGGGCGAATATCCCGGCGGTGCTGCGAGGGCCAACGCCGGACCGATGCAGGCCATGCAGCCTGCGGCAAGAAAATGCCGGGCTTCGGATAACATCGATGAAAGACGACGCAGCGACCTGCGGAATACCCCATTCAATCTGAATTCCCGTCAGTCGAACGGTTCCGGGTCGCCTTCGAGTCGAGCGGAGCGAACCGGGTACCGGTATCCGCCGACCCGAAAGGAGCCTGTCGAGAAGTCGATCGGCTGCGTGGAGTGGGCCGATGACCATGCCCGGCTGCCGCTCCGGCACTTTGCGAGGCGCGATTCAAGGTTCAGAATTCCGGCAGGACGGCACCTCGGGAAGCGAAAGGCACACACGACATGACAGATCTCTCGGGCAGGGTATTCGTGATCACGGGCGGCAATGGCGGCATTGGCCTGGGCATGGCGGAAGGCATCGCGGCGGCGGGCGGCTCGGTGGCCATCTGGGGCCGAAACCCGAAAAAGAACCGGCAGGCCCTGGACAGGATCAACGAGTTCGGAGTGCCCGCCATCGCACTCGAATGCGACGTCAGCGATGAGTCCGCAGTGGCGGATGCGATGGCGGGATCCGTCGACCGCCTCGGCCGCCTGGACGGCTGTTTCGCCAACGCCGGCCGCTCCGGGGTGCTCAAGCCCTTCGTCGATCTGACGCTCGAAGACTGGCGTGCGGTGATGGCGGTCAACCTCGACGGCGTGTTCCTGACCTTGCGGGAAGCCGCCAGGCTGCTCATCGAACAGGGCGAAGGCGGCAGCCTGGTGGCCGTCTCGTCGACGTCGGCGATCCACGGCGCGGCCGGCAACGAGGCATACGGCACCGCCAAGACCGCTCTCAACGGGTTGGTGCGGGCGCTTGCCGTGGGGCTGGCCCGCTACCGGATACGCGTGAATTCCCTTTTGCCCGGCTGGACCCGAACGGAACTCGCCAGGGGCGGCTACGAGAACGAGAAATTCAGGACGGTGACCACCCGGCGCACACCCGTTCGCCGCTGGGCGGAACCGGGCGAATTCAGGGAAGTGGGCGCCTTTCTCGCCGACCCGGAGATCAGCTTCCACACCGGCCAGGAGGTCTGTGTCGACGGGGGTTATACGGTGTTCTAGCCCTTGCGCGAGGCAGGATGGTGGGGCCGTGCGGCGAAATGGAAGCGCCGAACCAGAACTCGCTGTTGCGATTGCCGTTCCTGCCCTGGCGAAGGACACTTCCGGCGAAACCGGTGCGCCGGGCGATGCCGGCGAGCCTGTCCCGCCCGACGAAGCGACCGCGCCGAGTCCACCGAAACCGCACTCGCTGGACAAGCAGACCCCTGGTATCACGCTGGGACGGGCAGACGGACCGGGGCTGGTGCGGCGTTGTACGATGAACTGGCCGCCTTCGACGTCAATTTTGTGCCCGGGTCGCGGGGAGCGCTCGCCCATCATCTAACTCGCGACATGTCGCGGGAGGCCCATCGGAACGAGAATCGCGGTCTACGAGGCAGGTTCCGAAGGATGACGTGAAATTGCGCCGACGCTCCTCTCCAATCCTGCGACGCGGTTTTCTAGCCCGTTAAGGCGGCTCTCAACTCCGTCAAGGCGGCTCTCAACTCCGTCAAGGCGGCTTTCCACGCCAGCAAGGCGCTCGCGAATCATGGCCTGTCCCTCCTGAAGGACTTCGATTCTTCCGTCCAACCGGTCGTCCATGCGCTTGATTTCGCCGGAGAGCTTCGTGTCGAGCCGTTCGATCTTTCCATCCAGCCATGCGGCCTGACCGAGCACGGCCAGCATTACCGCAAGCGCGAAGGCGGCGAAGGGTACGAAATCCACAACCGGCTTGCGGGAACGAGCTACTGCTTCACTGTTCATGGCCGGGATCATAAGTTCTGCCTGTACGCCACGACAGTGCCGATTCTTCCCTTCCTGATGTAGGAAATCAGCCATGACTGGACCCCGGGGACTGGCCTGGCAGCCGATACCGTTGAAGCCCTCGCGGAACAGCGGCACTTTCCTGCCCGTTGCGGTCAGGCGTCAGCCGGTTCAGGGCTTCCAACACCGTTTTCTGCAGCGCTTCGTTGACGGCGTCCACATAGGGCCGCGGCTCCTCCGCGTTCGGCGGGGGCGCCCAGACATCGAACTCGGTGTTGATCTGCACGGCGATCGAGAAGCGGTGCTCCGGGAGGTATTGCATCTCGCTGCGATAGCCCGGGAAGTAGCCGCCGTGGCCCCAGGTGGTCACGCCCCAGGGCTGCTGCTGCACGAATACGGCAAGGCCGTAGTAGCTGCCCGATTCCTTCTCCCGCTCGGTCAGGTGCGGTGGCGGCTCGACGATCGCCTCGGCGGCTGCGGGCGAGATCGCCCGGCCGGTATACAGCGCCATGACCCAGCGCGCCATGTCCCCGACGTTGTTCACCAGGCCGCCGCCGGTGAATTCCACCTCGGGGTCGAATTCCAGTTCGCCGTTGTCGGCGACCACATGGGTCACGCCGGGCACCAGCGGGCTGGGGGTGGGCGCATAGCCCTGGGCGATGCCGGACATGTAAAGGCGCGTCGGGGCGGTCAGGTTCAGGCCGAGCGGATCGAGCAGCCGGTTCCTGAGAAGGTCGAAGTAGTTCTCCCCGGTCGCCGCTTCGATGGCTTCACCGACCAGGATGTAACCTACGTCGGTGTAGCGGAACCCCTTGCCCGGCTCGAACAGCGGCGGCATCCCGGCGATGAAGCGGATGATGTCCTCCCGCACCAGGTCGCCGATGTTCTGCCCCTGTTCCACCATGCCGGCGATCAGTTCGTGGAAGCGCGGCAGGTCGTAGTAGTTCTCGACGCCCGCACGGTGCCGCAGAAGCTGCCTGAGCGTCATGCTGTCCCGGTTGGCGAGGTCCCCCCACCAGGGCTTGTCGCCAAGGTACATGGCAGCCTTGTCGTCCAGGTCCCACACGCCTTCCTCTTCGAGGACGAGGGCCACCGCGGCGGCGTAGGTCTTGCCGGTGCTGCCGCCGGGGATGCGGTGGTCGGGTGTCATGGCGATGCCGTTCTCCACATCGGCCATGCCCGTGGCCAGCTTGACCATGCGGCCGTCCTCAAGCAGCACCGCCGCCGTGGCACCGGGAAAACCAAGTTCCTCGCGCATTCCGTCGAGCCGGATCTGCAGGGCCTTCCCCAGATCCGCGAACGCGGCGGAGTCGAGTTCCTCCGACCGGCTCGGCTGGATCAGCAGAACGACGGCAGCGGCTGCAAGGAAAAATCTGAAGAGATGGTTCATGGCAGCGTCTCCCTGGCAGCAGGCTTCGTCGGGACATGCGAGTCTGACCGTGGCGCCCGTAAGCTATTCCTCGATTCCGACGATGGAGAAGTACATATGGGCTATATGATGTCCGATATCGAGAACGGCGCAAACACCACGGAGACGGAAACGGGCGCCTATGCCCCGGTGGTATTCCGCATGCCGGCCGTTCTGGGCAGCAGACAGGGCGGCGGCGAACCTGCCCGCCGAATTTAACAAGAAAACAATCAGATGGGCTTGACCCTGAGTCCGATGGCCGACCGATGGTCCATCGACCAGTTCACCGAGAATCCCTTCGACGAAGAGGCCACGACCTTTATGAGCACGGTGGGCGTATTCGCGACCGTAGTTGTTCATTCACGAACAGGTGCGGCTAGTCGCCCACCTTCTCGCGGATGCCGTAGTCGATCCAGCCGTGCTGGGTCTGGCGATAACCGGTTGTCTCGCCGGCTTCGTCCACCCGGAAGTGCAGTTCGCTGCCCATGTTCTCGTTGAAGAAATCCGTCTGCGAGGCGGGCAGGTACTCCAGAGTGTAGCCTTGCAGGCTCTCGGGTCGCTCCACAATGGATTTCAGCCCGTTTTCGAACGCCTCGATGCGCAGGTCCATGTCCAGCATGCTGTCCAGGTAGGTGCCTTCGTATCTTTTCAGGATGGCGGGGTCCACCTCGACGGGCCGCCGGTCTTCGAGGCTGACCGCCTCGCCGCGCGTCAGCCGCAGCGCCGCTTCGGCCAGGCGGTAGCTGCCCTGGGTCGGCCCGGTGTTGGTGGCGGCGTAGACGGCGATGCCGTTGTCCTTGTCGCCCGTCATGGTGGTCACGTAGCCGTGCCAGGTGCCGCCGTGGTTGATCCGGGTATGACCCTGGTCGTCCTCGTAGATCCACCAGCCGAGGCCGTACTTTTCCCTGTTCGGCGCATGGGCCGCCTCGACCAGTTCGTTGGACAGAATCCGGTTGCCGCCGGCTTCGCCCCTGTTCAGATGGACCCACAGGAACTCTGCCATCTGGGACGGAGTGACATGGGCGAGCCCGGCCGGGTAGAGGGCATCGAAATAGAAATCCAGCGGTGTACGCTCGCCCTCGGCGATCGCATACGGAACGGCCAGGCGTTCCACGATCTCCATGGATGGAAACATGGGGTGCCCGTTGTCGATGCCGGCGGGCCTGAACACGTTTTCGACGACGTATTGTTCGTAGGGCATGCCGGAGATCTTCTCGATGAGCAGCCCGGCCAGCGCATAGGCGGAGTTGTTGTAGCGCCAGGCCGCACCGGCCGGGTTTGCCGTGGCCATGCCGGCGGCGAGTTCCTCCAGCGGGATCAGCCCCGTCCGGTGCGGGTCCCAGACGCTCACGACCGGGGACATGCCCCACCCATGCTCGTCGCTGAGGCCGGAAGTGTGGTCCAGGATGTGCCTGATCGTGACGCTGTTCGGGGGATCGTCCCTGACGGCGCTGTCTCCGAGATGGTCGTTCACGGGGTCGTCGAGGCTGCATTTGCCCTGGTCGATCAGGGTAAGCAGCGCGGTGGAAGTGACGGGCTTGAGCGTCGAGGCGGCGACGTAGTAGGTGCCTGGCGTTGCCTCGGCCCGCTGGGCCACGTTGGCGTAGCCATAGCCTTCCGCGAAAACGACCTCGCCGTCTTTCACGACGGCGACCGAAAGCGATGCCAGGCCCCGGTCCAGCTCTTTCTGCGCCACTTTGGCCAGTATCGCCTCAATGTATTGCGGCGTACCGGGTTGCGCGGGTCCGCTCGCTGCCGGCGCGCGCGGCGCCGGATCACAGGCCGCAAGCAACGCCGCAATAGCGCAGGCCACGAGGGGCGTGGCTGTATTGGGACGAGAGAGGTTCTTCATGACGGTACCTTGCAGGTTTGTCCGTGCGACACGGCACGAGCCGCACCCGTTCATGAATAAACTACTGCGGTCGTCAATAGCAGCAAAAACACAGGGCGTGGTCCAGCCTCGTACTCGACGTGCTGTCAAGCACGCCTGAAGTGCGCTCTTGCTCCGCGCACACTGCGTTTTCACTACTCTTGCCAACCTCGCTACGTTCATTCATGAATAGGTGCGGCTAGTCGCTCACTTTCTCGTGAATGCCGTAGTCGATCCACCCATGCTGCGTCTGGCGATAGCCGGTCACCCCGCCTGCTTCGTCCACCTGGAAGTGCAGTTCGACCCCCATGTTCTCGTTGAAGAAAACCGTCTCGGAGGCGGGCAGGTACTCCAGGACGTAGCCTTGCAGGCTCTCGGGGCGCTCCACGAGGTGATTCAGCCCGCCGTCGAACGCCTCGATGCGCATGTCGATGTCCATCATGCTGTCCAGGTAGAGGCCTTCGTAGCTTTTCAGGATGGCGGGGCCGATCTCGACGGGCTGCCGGTCTTCGAGGCTGATTTCCTCGCCGCGCGTCAGGCGCACGGCGGCATCCGCGAGCCGGTAGGTGCCCTGGGTCGGCCCGGTGTTGGTGGCGGCGTAGACGGCGATGCCGTTGTCCTTGTCGCCCACCATGGTCGTCACGTAGCCGTACCAGGTGCCGCCGTGGTTGATGCGGGTATGACCCTGCTCGTCCTTGTAGGTCCACCAGCCGAGGCCGTATTTTTCCTTGTAAGGCGTGTGGGCGACCTCGACCAGTTCGTTGGAGAGAATCCGGTTGCCGCCGGCCTCGCCCCCATTCAGATGCACCCAGAGGAATTTCGCCATCTCGGACGGGGTGACGTAGGCCAACCCCGCCGGATACATGGAACCGAAATAGAACTCCGTCGGATTCCGCTCGCCGTCGGCGTTCACGTACGGAACGGCCATGCGTTCCACCATTGCCGCGGACGGAAAAACGGGATGCCCGTTGTCGATGCCCGCGGGCTTCAGCACGTTCTCGACGACATACTGCTCGTAGGGCATGCCGGAAATCCTCTCGATGAGCAGTCCGGCAAGCATGTAGGCCGTGTTGTTGTAACGCCAGGTTTCGCCCGCCGGCGTGACCGTGGTCATTTCGGCGGCGAGGGTTTCCGCCGGGATCAGGCCGGTCCGGTGTGCATCCCACACGCTCACGGCCGTGTGCATGCTCTGACCGTGCTCGTCGCTCAGGCCCGAGGTGTGGTCCAGGATGCGCCGGATGGTGACGCTGTTCGGGGGGTCGTCCTTGACGGCGATGTCGCCGAGATGGTCGTTCACCGGGTCGTCGAGGCCGCACTTGCCCTGGTCGACCAGGGTCAGGAGCGCGGTGGAGGTCACCGGCTTGAAGGTCGAGGCGCTGATGTAGTAGGTATCCGGCGTGGCCTCGGCCTGCTGGGCCACGTTGGCGTAGCCGTAGCCCTCGGCGAAGACGACCTCGCCATCCTTGATGATGGCGACCGAAAGCGACGCAAGGCCCCGGTCCAACTCCTTCTGCGCAACCCTGGCCAGCATCGATTCCACGTATTCCGGCGTGCCGGGCGGCGCCGGCTCCGCCTGTTGTTCGGCGGGTTCGTCCGCCGTGGGCGCGGTGGCCGTCGGGCCGCAGGCCGCAACCAGGACGGCCGACGTGCCGGCCAGCAGGGCCGTGACTGCGTTTCGCAGAATGGAATGGCTCATCACGGTTCCCCAAAGATTCTCAAGTGGCGCCGCCGCGCAGGGCGATGCGCAGGTTTCGTCCCCGGCCGCACACATTCATGACTAAGCTACCGCACGCTTCGACAGTTGCGAAAACACCGGGCGTGCCCTCGCCGCACGCTCCACGTGCTGCCGGATCAAGGCCCCGATTCATGAGACGCGGCTTGACCGTTTTTCCCCAATCCCGTGTTCTGGGCGTGATGCCGCAAGCGGACCTTTGTGGCGACCCGGGAAAGGATCGCAGACGTTCGCACCAGATTGCCGCCCGATGCAGCCAGACGCTGATGTTTTCGGAATTAAAAGTTATCAAAATCAATAAGATAGTTTGTTTTCAGGACTAATTGCCTGGCGGTTTTCCGGTTGATTTGCAGGGGTCGAATGGTTAATCTCCAGGCATTGGCTGATCGGCGCGAAGGGCGTGAGGGAGGTCTTCCGCGCAGTTGTCTGTACACCGCAAACGCAGCAGTTCGACATTGCGTCGCGAACCCGATCTCGCGCATGGCCGGCGGAAATCCGGTACGTTTCGTCGTTGTCACGGTTTCGCCGCAGCCGGGAACCAGGGAGGGACAAAATGGCAGGAAGGGAAGCATTGGCGCGCGTAGCCTCCATCGCTTTCGGTGTGTGCATCGCCCAGGGTGTGGCGGTCGGGGATGCATCCGCGGAGCAGGCGGCGGCGCCGGAAGCGCAGGTAATCGACGAGATCATCGTCACCGGCACGAAACGGGCCGAGTCCCTGCAGGAGGTCGGGGTGGCCATCACGGCGCTCGACTTCGACGAGTTTTCCAGTATCGGCCTCACCTCCATCGTCGACATCCTCGACTATGCGCCGGGCGCCGCCGTCACCTCGGACGGTACGCGGGGCGGCGGCGAAATCAACATGCGCGGTGTCAACAACGAAGGCGGGTCGTCGATCGTCTCGGTCTATATCGACGACATTCCGATTACCAGTTCGATCGCCGGTTCGCTCGGCAACCTGTTCACGTTCGACAACCTGCTCGGCGACATCGAACGCATCGAGGTCATCAAGGGGCCCCAGGGCACGCTGTACGGGGCGAACTCCGTCGGCGGCGTCATACGCTACGTGACCGGCGACCCGTCGACCGGCGGGTTGACCGGCCGGGTAGGCGGGGACTTCTCGACCGTCGCGCATGGCGATTTCTCGCACGAGTTCAGCGGCTTCGCCAGCATGCCCCTGGTGGAAGACAAGCTGGGGGTGTCGGTTTCCGGGTTTTATTCCGACCGTGCCGGCTTCATCGATCGCGCAAACGGCGACGAAGACGTCAACGACAGCGAGAGCTACGGCCTTCGCGGAGCCGCGCGCATCAACTTTTCCGACAAGGTTTCGCTTGACCTCAGCGCCCTGTACACCGAGAACGAATACGATGACCGGGGAGCCATCGAACTGGTTCCCCTGGGGCCGATGCAGGGAGAGCCGTTGTCCGGCGACTACACGACGGTCATCGGCAGCTCCCCGTCGAGCCTCGAATACGAGGTCTACGCCGCGGCGCTCAATGCCGACCTGGACTGGGCGACACTCACGGTCAGCGGCGGAAGGTCCGATTTCACCGCGGTTTCGGTGCTCGACCTGGGCGGCGCCATCGGCTTCATCGACCTGATCTTCCCGGGTACCGCGCCGCACGCCAGTGCGACGAACACGGCCTCCAACGGATTCGAGAAGTGGGTGACCGAAGTGCGCCTCACCTCACCCGTGAGCGAGGTGTTCGAGTGGCTCATCGGGTTCTACTACACCGACGAAGCGTCGCACAACAACCAGGAGATCGCAGTCGTGCCGGACCCCGGCGCGGTGGTGGGAATTTTCGATTTTCCGGCCGATTACGAGGAGGTTTCGGTGTTCGCCAACCTGACCTGGTACATCACGCCGGATTTCGACCTGTCGTTCGGCATGCGGCATGCAAGCGCGGACCTCGCGTTCGATACCCTGCAGGACGGCGCGCTGGCCGGCGGCCGCACGGAATTCGTGGATGACGACAAGGATTCCAGGGAGACGTATTCCGCCGGGATGCGCTACCGCCCGAACGACGCCACGGCTTTTTATGTGCGTGCGGCGAGCGGCTACCGGCCACCCTATCTCACGCTGCCCGTGGACCTGACCCCGCTGTTCGGTCCGGGCGCCAAAGCCGATGCCCTGGTGGACGCGGATTCCATGTGGAGCTACGAACTCGGCGCCAAGGGCTCGCTGATGGAGGGCGTGCTGAGCTATGACCTGGCGTTCTGGATGGTCGACTGGAAGGATTTCCAGGCCGACCGCGTGGTCGTTTTCTTCCCGACAACCGACAACGCCGTGGCGAACATGGATGCACAAGGCGTCGAGGCAACGCTTTCCCTCCGGCCGGCCGACGGCTTGCGGATCCGTTCGAGCCTGACCTGGACGGACAGCGAGGTCGACGGCGACGATCCCACCCTGGGGCTTGTGGATGGCGAGAGCGTTCGCTACATCCCCGAATGGACGCTCTCGATTCTCGGCAACTACGACTTTGCGCTGACGCCGGAGATCGGCGCCCATGTCGGCGCAGGGCTGCGCCATCACAGCGGATGGGACAACGAGTGGGGAGCGGCCGCCCTGGGCGGATTGAACGTCCCCACGGGCAAGACGACGATTGTCGATGTCAACCTGGGCGTGACGCTCGGCGGGCGCTATCGCGTCAACCTGTATGCGACCAACCTCTTCGACGAGTATGAGTACAGCCGAACGAGAAATAACGGTTTCAGCGTATTTGCGCCGCTCATTCGCCCGAGGACGGTCGGAATAAACGTTTCCGTCGACTTCTAGCGGCGCGGCACGGCCATGAAAGCTGTGCTGCTCGCTGTTGTCTGCGGCTTGTTCCCCCTTACCGCCTGGACAGCGCCCGCGGCCGCGAACGAACCGCAGGAGGCGGTAGTTGAGCCCCGGGGGCCGGAAGAATCCGCAACGGCGGAAAAGGTAGGCGACGAGGCGCCCAAACACGAACGGGTGCGCATCCTGTTCCACCAGCAGGCGGAGATGCGCGACGGGGTCAGGCTCTCGGCCGACGTCTACCTGCCGCGCGCCGACGGCAGGTACCCGACCCTGCTGATGCGCACGCCCTACAACAAGGCGGAGGCGCGCACCGACCTCCCGTCCTATGCCTTCAAGACCTATTACGCCCAGCGCGGTTATGCGCTCGTCTTCCAGGACGTGCGCGGGCGCGGCGATTCCGAAGGCGAGTTCGGGTTCTTTCATGCGGACGTGGAGGACGGTTTCGACTCCGTCGAGTGGGCGGCCCGCCAGCCCTGGTCGAACGGTGCGGTCTGCATGATCGGCGTTTCCTACATGGGCACGGTGCAATGGCTGGCCGCGAAAGAGTTGCCGCCGAGCCTGAAATGCCTGGTGTCGACGGCCGCGGCGGGCGAACCCATGGACGAAATCGGCTACGGGACGGGGGGCGTGATGCCGCTCTCGTTCAACCTCTCGTGGTATTTCGGCACCTCGGGCCATGTCTGGGCCGAACAGATGCTGGGCGCGCTGTTGGCGGAGGGTTACGTCGACTTCGCGGAGATGGGTTGGCACCGGCCGCTGCTGACCCTCGACGAGGCGGTGTACGGATTCGCGATGAAGCACTATCGCGACGCGCTGAACCATCCCACCATGGATGCCTACTGGCAGGCCATCAAGCTCGGGCCCGAAGACTTCCGGCGCATCGACCTGCCGGTGCTGCACGTCACCGGCTGGTTCGACGGCGACCAGCCGGGCGCCATGCACTACTGGCGCGGCATGCAGGCCCACTCCGGCGCGAAGGACCGGCAATACCTGGTCATCGGCGCCTGGACCCACGCACAGACGTTCTGGGAGGGGGCCGAATCCCTCGGCGAGTTGCGGTTCGGCCCCGATTCGGTCATCGACCCGCTGGCCTTGCGCGCGCGATTTCTGGACCGCTACCTGAAGGGCACGGCGGCCACGTTCGACCACCCGAAAGCGCGGCTCTACATCACCGGCGCCAATGAGTGGCGGGACTTCGATGCCTATCCACCGCGACGGGCGAAGCCGTTGCGCCTCTACCTCGACAGCGACGGCGCCGCGAATTCCCTGAGCGGCGACGGGCGCCTGGGCCGCGGCCTGCCGTCGGGGGACGCGGTCGACCGGTACCGGTTCGACCCGAGGAATCCGGTACCGGACGCCGTCGACGGAACCGGGTTTTTCGGGGCGGACTTTCGATCGATTCAGGCCCGCGATGACGTCCTCGTCTACACCGGGGAAGCGCTCGGGGAGCCGATCGATGCGATCGGCAACGTGCGCCTCGACCTGTACGCGGCGAGCGATGCGCGCGACACGGACTTCGTCGCCCGGTTGACCGATGTCCACCCGGACGGCCGCGCGGTGCGGCTGGGCGCGAACGAAGGCACCCTGCGCGCGCGCTACCGGGAGGGATTCGACCGGGAACGGTTGCTGACGCCGGGCAAGGTGGAACGCTTTTCCATCGACCTGGGCGAAGTGGGGCACCGGTTCCTGCCCGGGCACCGCATCCGGCTCGACCTCACCAGTTCCGCCTACCCGATGATCGCCCCCAACCAGAACACCGGCAACCCGGTCGCGACGGATACGGAGTGGAAGGTCGCCCGGCAGACCATCCACCACGACCGTCAGCGCCCGTCGGCCCTCGTACTGACGGTCGTCGATTGAAATGTGGCGACGCGCATTGCCGCCTTTGCTGCTGGCTGCCGGGCGATCCGGACCTGCGCTTCCAGTCGGATGCGTACTACTTCGCCGGCCACGGGTATCGCGTGGTGGTGCAGGACATGCGCGGCCGGCATGAGTCGGAGGGCGCCTACCGGGTTTCCGCATCGAACCGGGACGACGGGTACGACACGATCGATTGGCTCTCGAACCAGCCCTGGACGACCGGCAGGGAGCGCCCACGGCTGAAGCGTCGAGCGACCGGTATGCGTACGATCCGGCCGATCCGGCACCGAGCGTCGGCGGCCTCATCTGCTGCATTTCGAGAGAAGCCGCGCCACCGGGCGCCTATGACCAGTCCGAGGTGGGCAGACGGCCGGACGTGCTGGTCTATGAAACCGGGGTGCTCGACCGCGACCTTGAGGTCACCGGCCCGCTGACCGCGACGCTCTATGTCTCGTCTTCGGCGAAGGACACCGATTTCACGGTCAAGCTCATCGATGTGCATCCGGACGGGAAACGGTACAACATCCAGGAGAGCATCCTTCGTGCGCGTTTCCGGGAGGGCTTCGAGAAGGAGGTCTTCATGGAACCGGGCGGCGTCTACAGACTCGAGATCGACTTCCATGCGACGAGCAACGTGTTCCTCGAGGGGCACCGCATCGGGCTGCAGGTTTCCAGCAGCAACTTTCCGCGCTTCGTACGCAACCTCAATACCGGCGGGAACAATTGCGACGAGACCGAGTGGGTGGTTGCGGAAAACACCGTCCATCACTCCAGGGAATACCCATCCCATATCACGCTGCCGGTCCAAGCCCGCAAATCTCACCAACTTCCTGCTGCGGACGCCGATGCACTCGCCCTGCGCGGCCGTGCTCCCTCCAGCCGGTTTGACATACTGTCGAGTATGCCTGCACCGGCTTCCGGTCCGCGCGGCCACGCAGGACGGCGCCTCGACGCCCTCGCGACGAAAGTTGGTGAGATTTGCGGGCTAGGCGTGCGGCGGTAAGCGGCAGGCACCCTGTGGGTTGGCTTGAGGGTCGAAGCGCTCGTGGAGTTGGCAGTCGAACCGCAAGGCGCTTTCAGGCGCCGCTATTTGCGTCCAGCCGGTCTTCCATGCGTTTGATTTCGCCGGTGAGCTTCGTGTCGAACCGCTCGATCTTGCCGTACCACTCACTGATGCGATGACCTGCCTGACAACCGGTATCGTTCAAGTATTCGCGGAACATGGACTCTCTCTGCCGGTCGCCAATTTGATCATGCGGCGGTTCGCGAGCAGAATTCCGATGCACTGCCGTCCGGGCTGGCGCTCGGGGAACGGCGGCCCGGATTCCCGGTCGGAGCACGCCATGTCCACCGAACACATGACACTCGAGAACTGCGCGGAGCACGTTGGCGAGATCTTCCCTTCCAGTTGGATGGAAATCACCCAGGACCGCATCACCGCCTTCGGGGAGACGATCGAGGATCCGGACCCGCACCACATGGATCCGGACTGGGCGGCGGCGCACAGCCCCTGGGGCAGGACCATCTCGTTCGGCTGGATGACCGCTTCGCTCACCACCCCCATGCTCTACGAAGTGTTCCGCTACAAGCTCGACGGCGACCCGAAAACCGACGGCTACCCGGCCAACTACGGCATCAACCGGTTGCGCTATATCGAGCCAGTGCCGGAGGGTTCGCGAATACGCGGCCTGATCAGCCTCAAGCGCATCGAGGAACGCGCCAGCGCGCGCACCCTCTACGTCTTCGACATCACCGTGGAAATCGAAGGCAACGAACGGCCGGCGCTGGTGGCGGAGGTCCTGCTGATGTGGCTGAAAGACGCTGCCTGAGGGCGCCTGGCGGTGATCCGGTGGTTCAGGGCCTGGATCGTTCCGGGGGCCGTTTTCCAGTCGGTCATCGTCGGCGGCGGTTACGGCACGGGCCGCGAGGTGGTGGAGTACGTCTCGAGCGCCGGCCCCTGGGGCGGGCTGGCCAACACCGTGCTGATCGGCGTGCTGTTCGGGGTGGTGCTGGCCGTGGCCTTCGACTACGCGCGCCGGTTCGAGGTGCGCGACTACCGGCTGTTCATCAAGTCGCTGCTCGGCCCGGGGTGGATGCTGTACGAGGCCGTGATGATCGTCGCCTTCGTGCTGGTTCTCGCCGTTGCCGGGTCCGCCGCGGGCCAGGTCTTGCAGGACAGCTTCGGCATTCCCTTCGCCGCGGGGGTCGGCCTCATGCTGGCCATCGTGGTGACCTTCAACTACATCGGCCGGGAGTGGATCGAGCGGACGCTTACCGCCTGGGGCCTGCTGATGAGCGTCCTGCTGATCGTCTACACGGTGCTGGTGTTCCGCTACCAGGGCGGGTCGATCGCCGCCGCCCTGGCGGCCGCTGAACTCGAACCAGGGTGGTGGCGCAGCGGAGTACGCTTCTTTCTCTACACGGCGATGATCATCCCGGTGCTCCTGTATGCGACCGACCACATCGAGACCCGTGCCCAGGCCTGGGGCGCCGGCCTCATCGGCGGGGTGCTCGGCACGCTGCCGGCGGTGCTGTATCACCTCACCTTCATGGCGGGCTATCCGGAAATCCTGAACGAAGCGCTGCCCACCTACTGGACGCTCCTGCGGATGGCCCTGCCCGCGGCCGTGGTGGTGTACGTGATCGTTCTGTTCGTCACCATCGCCCAGACGGGGGTGGGCATCCTGCAGGGCATCAACGAGCGGCTGGACGCCTGGTGGCGGGAACGGAACGGTCGCACGTTGAGCCCGAGGCTGCACGCAACGATTGCGGGGTGCGCGGTGTTGCTGAGCCTGCTCCTGTCGAACTTCGGCATCGTCGCCCTGGTGGCCCAGGGGTATGGCACCCTTGCCTGGTTCGGGATCTTCCTGTTCGTGGCGCCGGTGATGACGATCGGCGCCTGGCGGCTCTACGGTTCCCGATGAGTCCGTGCAGATCGGCATCCCCGCTTGCGGAGCGGAAACTGTCCTGAACGCGGAGACTGCCATGCCGGGTACAACGAACAACCTCTCCGACGCGGCTTCGATACTCGAGTGTTTCGACCTGGCGCTCGCCAGGGTTCCCGACAAGGATTTCCTGCGGTTCCGGGAGGGCAGGGCGACCTACCGCGAGTTTTACGGGACGTACCGGCGCCAGGCCGCGCGGCTCGCCGGCGCCGGCATTCATGCGGGCGACATTGTCCCCACCTTCTTTCCCAACCCCGAGGCGGGGGTGGCGACCTGGTTCGCCATCACCCACCTGGGCGCCGTCTGGGCATCGATGAACGTGGAGTTCCGGGGCGCGCAGCTCGCCGATGCCCTCAACCTCACGGAGAGCGATACGCTGATCGTCGATGCGCCCTTCGTGGCACAGGTGCTCGAGGTGCTCCCCTCGCTGACCCACGTGCGGCGGCTGCTGGTGCATGGAGTCGGCGAACTGCCCGCCGCGGTCGGCGTTGAGGTCCTGCACCTCGAGCGGTTGCCCGCGGCTGCGATGCCGGCGCGCGCCCCGGTGGGTCGCGACGAGGTGGCCATGATCGTTTTCACGTCGGGGTCGACCGGGGTTTCCAAGGCGGTGCAACTCTCGCACGGCTACCTGGTCGGCCAGGCCGTAGGGGTGGCCGCGGTGTTCGAAGGGTGCGAGGACGACGTCTACTACTGCCCCTATCCGCTCTATCACTGGGATGCCACCATCGGTACCGTCGTGATCGCCATCGTCACGCTCGGCACGGCGGCGCTGGCGCCCCGTTTCAGCGTCAGCCGCTTCTGGGAGGACATCCGCGCCTTCGGCGCCACGGTATTCGATTTCATGGGCGCGACGCTCACCTTCATCCACAACCGGCCGGAGCGGCCGGACGATGCGGACAACCCGGTGCGGCTGGCCTGGGGCGTGCCCATGCCGCCGTTCAGGGCGGATTTCGAGCGGCGTTTCGACCTTGAGCTGATCGAGGGTTACGGCAGCACGGAAGGCGGCATCTCGGTCTTCCAGCAACCCGGCCGCACCTATCCCCCGGGCAGTTGCGGCCGGGTGGCGCCCGGATTCGAACTGAAGATCCTGGACGACGGCGACAACGAGCTCGGTCCGGGCGAGGTGGGCGAGATCGTCACCCGGCCCCGTGACCGCAACCAGATGATGCTCGGCTACTTCCGGATGCCCGAGGCCAATGCCGAACTGCTGCGCGGCGGCTGGTACCACAGCGGCGACCTCGGCCGGCTCGACGAGGCGGGCAACCTCTATTTCGTGGGCCGCAAGAAGGACGTCATACGGCGGCGCGGCGAGAACATCTCGGCGCTCGAGATCGAGAACGTCATCGAGGCGCATCCCGCGGTGCTGGAAGTGGCGGCGTACGGCGTCGACAGCGAGTTCTCGGAAGAGGAGGTGGCCGTGGCGGTCGTCCTGCAACCCGGCGCCTCCCTCAGCGACGCCGAACTGCGCGACTACTGCGACGGCCGCATGGCGCGCTACATGATTCCGCAACATATCCGCTTCCTGCAGAGCCTGCCCAAGACGCCGACGGAAAAGGTGGCGAAGGCGGAACTCAAACGGCTGCACGGCGGCGCAGCTTTGATCTGAGACGACCAGCCCCACGGGAAAGGCAGGATTCACCGTTGCCCGCGGCAACTCCGGCCGACACGGAATCGCCGACGTACCCAATGCCGTCACCAGGTTGGGCGAGGCGCCGGCCCAGCCCGGATGCTCCCGCTCTGAGGGTAGTTGACGACGTTTGCGTCTCCCCGGTCACCGAGCCGCGAGGAAGACTCCCATGCCGCGTCCGACCCCATTGCTTCTGTGTCTTGTCGCCAGCCTGGCAGTGGCGAACGATCCTGACCTGTCGCCGCGTACCTGGCCCGACGGCGAACTCGAGCGGTACGAGAACCTGTTCGGCGCCGAGAAGCCCCTGGCGGAATCGAAGACGGGCATCGTCGTCAGCACCACGGCCGCAGCGGCCGCCCGTGCCGGGCTCGAAGCGCTGAACCGGGGCGGCAGCGCAGTGGATGCGGTGATGACCCATGCGCTGGCAGAGATCACCCTGTGGGCGAGTTGCTGCGTCAGCCATGCGGGATTCATGGACCTGATGGTTTTCGAGGCGGCCGCGGGCGGCTGGCGCGGCTACTGGGTCGGCATCCACATCGACCCGGAAACAGGCATCCGGCGCGGCGCGGTTTCCCCCTATTTCGATGGCTGGGCGCTGGGGCAGGATGACTGAGCAGCTCCGGATTCGAACGCGCCACCCGGTACTGGCGGTTGTTCCTTGGAATCAGAGACTTGAAGAAACATTCCACGGAAGCCCCCCCGCGCATTTCGGGTGGCGACAGCATGCCCCGGTGGAGCGCGTTACTTGCCGACCCACGGATTGACGACTTGGGCCCCAGTTGTTTCGAAGTGGGCCACGTTGCCTGTGACAACCGTCATGCCATGCACCACGGCTGTTGCTGCGATGAGGGCATCTCTTTCAGCATGCGGGTTGGGGACATGCATCCGTGCACACCTAAGCGCGACGGCTGAATTCACGGGCAGTGTGCGGTCCTGAAACTCGGGCATGACGCGCCGGTCCATCCAATTCCGCAGCCGCGCCCCTTGCTTGGGGTCGCGCCGTTCCATTCGCAGGATGCCGATCTCCAGTTCCATCAACGTCAGCGCGGATATATGGAAGGTCGCGGCGTCCCGGCTCGAAACCCATGCGGTGACGCGGGCGTTGGCCTTGCCGTCACCGAGCTTGCGCAACTCGGAGATCACGTTGGTGTCGAGCAGGAACATCAGGAAAGATCGGGCACGACGAAATCTATGCGGACGCGCGGCGGCTCGAAGTCGATATCGGCCAAGCCCGGCATGGACAACGCGTCCGCCAGACTGCGGCGTTGCCCCGTCAGCCGCCGATAGTCGTCTATGTTGAGCAGAACATGTGCGGGTTTGCCTCGGTGGGTGATGAAGACGGGTCCCGACATCGCCGCCTTCTTTGCGCGTCCAACGTCTTGATTGAGTTCGCGGCTGGTGACAGTGGTGATGGTCATGGCTGCTCTCTGAATCGATGTAGTAATGTAACTACATTATAGGCGGGTTTGCAGGAATGGGAAGTCGGATCCGCATTCAGACTCGGAACCTGCGGCTCCGAACGCGGCTGGCCATGAGCATAGCAAGAATAACCGCCCGAATGGCGTGGTCTGGGGAGTACGGCCGATAGGGATGGCTTGAGGCTGACACCGGGTGGGGCCGCAGGCCAACGTCAGGCGATGTTCTAGAACAGCCTGTCCTGGTTTGGGGTGTCGAGGTGCTCCGAGCGCCGGGGTGGCGCGCGCGGCTGTGACGGTTCGCCCGCCTCTCGTCGTTGAATGTTGTTGTCTCTCAGTGAAGGCGGTGAGCGTCATTGGACGTCAGAGGAAGCCCTCTTTACAGCTTACCCGCAGCAGCCAGAGCGGCATGGATGGTTTTGAATGGA
>JAPPHD010000109.1 GCA_028821125.1 Gammaproteobacteria bacterium | reverse complement strand
CGAAGCCCCGTGTGGTGATGAAGCCGACACGACGGCCACCTTTTGTGGCCAGCACGTTGGTCACCGCAGTTGTACCCAGACCGAAGCGAACCACACCCTGCATGACGGTTTGCAGAGGCTGACCCAAGAGCCGCGCAACGTTTTCCAAGCCCTCCAAAACGCCCGCGCCAAAGTTCTCTGGCTGGGTGTAAGCCTTTGTTTTCCAACATTTAGTGCCGTCACCCAGGACCACATCGGTAAAGGTGCCACCCACATCAACTCCGACCGCGTGCTTCCCCATGGCTCAGCCATTGAAAGATTGTTTGGACGAATTATTACGCATTTGAAGATTTATAGTCAACTTTATCTATTTTTGTGCTATAAATGCGGCTCGACCGCTAACACAAATGCACCTACGCGTGGACGAACTCTCGCTGAACATCATCTCTGAACTTGATAAAGACCCGCTAATCGGCACGCAAGCCATTGCAGATCGACTTCCACGTGTACCGTTCTGACTGTGGATCCAGCCGAGCTTGTTCGAGTGCTACAGGCATTACAGGAACATCCAGCCGTCCATTCCAGTCACGCAACCCAGTTTGCACAAATGCACAAGCTTGACACTCGATGGTACATACCAGCGGCGATCTTCATGGCCAAGCAGGTGGCGCCATAGGCGGCAAGCGCGGCAGAATCTGTGGGCCGCGCTGCGACCAGCTACAGAGGGAGGGGTCGATCAAGCATCTCTTCCGCCTTGGTCCAGAGTAGATCTGCAAGTTCAGGATCCAAGGCGTAGGGAAGTACTCCGTAGGCGCGGTTGGGTTGATCGACTATTGGTGCAACCTGACAATCTTCGACGTAAAGAGGCCCCCTACCTTCGAGTTCTGGCGCAGTTGCTGCCCAAACAGATGTTGCCGAACCAGCCTCCACATTTTTGAACTCTGGTAAGTTTTGTTCAGCGGTTTGATCAGCTGCAGCCGCTGCTTCTTCTGGAGACATGTACCGCATAAGTTCAGTTTGGATCATGCCTGGATGTACAGCCGTCACTGTGACCCCTTTTTCTTTGAGATGTTTAGACGCCTTAACAGCTAGAAGGACATCGGCAGTCTTGGATTGGCCATAGGCAACCCATGGATCATAATCGCTTTGGTTGAAATTTATATCCTCGAACATGACTGGCGAGATGTGGTGTCCACTTGAGCTCAGTACCACCAACCGGGAAAGTTTTGCACGAGTTAATAGTGGAGCAAACTCGCTAGTCAACAGGGCATGGCCAACGTAATTGGTTGCAAACTGTGACTCAATTCCAAACGAGTTGTATGACTGCGGACATGCCATGATGCCCGCGTTGTGAATCAAGATATCAATGGGACGACCAAGTTCTTGCACGGCCTTTGAAAATTCCAAAACACTATGCACATCCGCTAGGTCAAGCGGAGCTGCAAAGACGTTCTTCGCATGTCCGACCACCAGTTCTTGTTTCGCGCTTTCAAGTTTCACTTCATCCCTCGCGCCAATGAAGATGTCAGCCCCTGCAACAGCGAGAACCCTAGCCGTTTCTTTACCGAGTCCTGTTGAGCCTCCTGTTATCACGGCAAACTTACCACTTAAGTCAATACCCTGTATGACGTCGATTGCAGGTGTGTCTCTGGTAAATTTACTGTCCACAGGCCGTTGCATCAGTTTGCTCACGTATCATTCATTCGATTGTAGTCTGCCATAAATGTTTTGTATATACAAAATATATGTTATGTTTCTTGAATTGGGGCTTATATTTGCTGATAGTCGACGAAATCGGTGTTAGACCACGAAACATAAGGAATCGAGTAAAATGCCCTCATCGCAAGGAAGGCGTTCTCAAGCAGAACGCGTCAGGCAATCCGAAGACGCTCTTTATGAAGCGACAATCAAGTTGATTGCTCGGCTCGGACCTAGTCGACTGACTGTTGCGGAGATAGGTAAGGAAGCCGGTCTCAGTCCAGCACAAGTAACGCACCGATTTGGCTCCAAGGATCAACTCTTGCACGCCACCGCTAGAAAGATTATGGAACTTTTAATATCTGAGCTCGTTCATCCGGATGTTAAACCTGGGCGTGAACTCCGTACATTGGAAACTAAAGGAGAAATCTACCTTAACGAAGTTGTGGCAAGAACAGATCTGGTGTTGGCTCAAAGTAGATTAATTGTAGAGAGCCAATCATCTTATCCAGAGCTCCAGAAAATTGTGAGAGACCTTAACCGCCAAGCTAAGGAATTGACCATCAATGTCCTAGCCCCACTCCAGAAGCGGGGTGAAATCAGACCTGATTTTGATTTAGAGAGTTTTGCAGTTATGTACATCGGCATGATGCGTGGGGTCGCGTCTCAGTATTTAGTCGAGCACAAAGATATTGATCTAGACAGAGTTCATGCACTCATTAAGTCAACCTGCAGGAGGGTACTATTGTCAAAATAGTTCTTCTACTCTATCCAAGGACATAATCGTACAAGCTACTCCAGACCAGCTGTCACGCGGACGACTTTGCGGCAAGTGGCAGGCGTATGCCAGCGCGCGGTAGCGCTAAGTCGGCGGGGAGCTTTGTTAAGTTATTAAAATTTATGGCATAGGGCGTGCTGTCGGTGGAACCTACCCGAAAATCAGGCCGATAAAATGCAGCAGAAAGTGACCGGCTAGCCAGATCCTACCCGGCCCCCTTCGTCGCGTGACGGGGCCGAAGTTCCACCGAAATCGCGGTCTTATATGAGGTACGTAAAGTGATAACGAAGTCTTTGTATGGTAAAAAATAACTAAAAATCAAATAGTTATCATATTGTCCCACACATGCGGGGATAGACCCCGAGCCATGCGCAACTCAACCGTCGGCTTCGAATAGCATTCGAATATCGACCAGCTTGGGCTTCATGGACGGCGTGCGCGGCATGTCACCGATGAAGCGGAATGCCGCCGGAACCTGGTATGGCAGCATGTTTTCCCGCGCCCAGGCGCGCAGCTCGTCCGCCGACAGGCCGGCGCCCTGCCTCGGCACTACCGCCGCCGCCGGCACTGTGCCCAGGCGCTTGTCCGCAATGCCGACCACGCATGCTTCCCGCACATCGGGATGGCGCTCCAGGATCTGCCCGATTTCCTCGCCATGCACCTTGAAGCCGCCGCGGTTGATGGCGTTGTCGGTGCGGCCGGCGATCCACAGAAACCGGTCTTCGTCCAACCGCGCCAGGTCCGTGGTGCGCACCCATTGGCCGTCCCAGACGAAATCGCCCCGCAGTTCCAGAACGCCTTCCTCGCCGAACGGGAGCACCGTGCCGCTGTCCGGGTCCACCACCCGGGCATCGTAGTTGGGGTGCACGCGGCCCACGGAGCCGCGGCGTGCCGCCCAGTGCTCGCGGAACTCGTCGATCGTCCAGCCGGCCACCCCGGTGAACTCCGTGGAACCATAGGTGGTAAGCACCGGGATTCCCCAGCGCTGCATCACCGCATCGACGGTATCCGGGCTGGTGGGGGCGGTGCCGACGCGAAAGGCAAGGAGGCTGGAGAGCTCATCGGCGGTCACATCCGACTCCAGCAGCATGAGCAGGCCGCTCGGCGGTACGCCCGCCGCCTTGGGCCGGTGCCTGACCATGGCCCGTCGAAAGTCCGCCACCGTGAACTTCTCGAGCATGCAGATTCTGAATCCGCCCATGATGCCGTGGATCAGCGCCCACAATCCGGCGATGTGCACCATGGCGTTCATGTGCAGCATCACGCTGCTGCGCAACGTCGGCCCGGTATCCAGCCGGCGGTTGCGCTCGTAGCGCAAGGCGCCCTCCAGGGTCTTCAGCACGCGCTTTCTGGTCAGGGGGATGCGCTTCGGCGGGCCGGTTGTGCCCGAGGTCAGCATGTAGATCACCACATCGGGCTCGGCGGCGAAATGACCCGCGCCCCTGGTGGCACCCAATCCTTCTACGGCCTTGACCGCTCCGCCGGCACCGAGTTCGACTCCCGCGGCGCCGACTTCAAGGGCCGCTTCCCGCAACCCGGGCCGCCGCCAGTCCTCTGCCGAAGCCGCGATCACGGGCGGCCGCAGCTTGCGGATGTCCTCAGCCAGGGTTTCATCCGGATAGAAGGGATTGAGGGTGACCAGGCAGCGGTCGCTGGCCACCAGCGACAGCACCAGGCCCGCGTGGTTCGGCGTGTTGCGCAAGACCGCCCCCACGGCGGCGTCGGCCGGCGCGCCAACGCGTTCCAGGGCGCTGTCCACGCCCTCGACGATACCCTTCAGTTCCCCCCAACTGGTCCATCGGCCCTCGTACTCGATGGCGGGCGCTTCCGCATCGATGGTCAGGGTCTTGCGGATTCGGTTGTGGAAGTCAAGCATCATGGGTGCGGCAGTCCGTTCCGGTTCTGCCGGTCATTCATCGAGACTGTCGAGCACGGCCGCCAGTTGCTTCGGCCGGCTGATGGCAGCCATGTGGCCGGCCTCGAAATCGACAACGTCCACCGGGCAGCCGCACTCGCGCAGGGTGGCGACACACTGAAGCTGGACGTCCGGCAGGATGACCTGATCGAGCGTCCCCAATACCCAGGTGCACGGCAACGGATGGGCCTTGATGCCTGCCAGCGAAATGGGCCGGTGCAGCGGTTTACGCGCATCCTTCACCATCCCGTCGATCGCAAACTGAATCTGCTCTTCGTCCATGTCGTTGCAGTGGTAGGCACGGATGGCATCCGGATGCAGGCTCTGGCCGTCCTCGCCCACGCCGTAGCGGTCGACCATTTCCCGCACCCGCTCGCCCACCACATGAAAGTTGCCCTTGCCGTCGGGCGGCACCACGCAGTTGATGAACACCAGCCGCGCGATGCGTTCCGGAATCAGTTCGGCCAGGGTGACCATGGTGAGCCCCGCCAGCGAGGCGCCGCCGACGATGGCCCGATCGATGCCCGCCGCATCCATGTCGTCCACCACGGAGCGGGCGAAGTCGTTCACCGTCAGGGAGTCCAGGTCGCCCGGCTTGTCGCCGCGGCCGGGAAGGTCCACGGCCAGAGCCCGGCGCCGAAGGTGGGGCACAACCCGGTCCCAGCGGCGCCTGGTCCCGCCGGCGCCATGAATCAGAATATACGGCAGCATCGTCTACCCCCCGCTTGAATCGCACCCCTCGGCCGCACTGCCGCATTTGAGGTTCCTGAATTAAGTATATTCCGATACCATCGGCGTGTGCACGATGGCGAGACCAGCGGCAGTCAGCCAGGCCCGAACCGCACGCAGATCGCGGGTCATCGATACTGGCAACCAGAATTCCCGGCCCGGTGGAACGCAAGGCTTTCCGCACATGCAGCCCGTGCGGAACCGAATCGGAACAGGCAGGACGGGCTGAATCTCTTGATTGCCGACCAGGTTTGCGCATGAACAACCCGTCAAGCCGACCGCCGCCCTTCGGTCGGTCTGAGCCAACGCCGCGTTCGTCATGAAATTGAAGTTCGAACGGTTGACTGCCAACGTCGGCGCCCGCGTGCGGGGTTTCCGCAATTCCGCGATCGGCGATCCGGGGAGTGCAGGCGCCCTGCGCGACGCCCTGCATCGTTACAAACTGCTGACGTTCCACCTGCCGGACTTTTCCGCCGGTGACCAGATCAGGTTTGCGGGTATGTTCGGCGAGATTTCCACGCGCGGCTCCGGTTACGGAGGCGCAGCCCCGGGCAAAACCGAATACGTCTCCAATACCCGAGCTGACGGAACGCTCGGCAACGGCCCATTCCATTACCACCACGACCACCTGTTCTACGAACAACCGCTTTCGGCTTTGATGCTCTACGGAATGGAAATCCCAAGCTCCGGCACCACGACCAAGTTTCGTGACGCGCACGGCTTCTACGAGTCGCTGCCGGACGAGAGCAAAGCAACCATGCGTGGCATCGATGCGCTACACCTGCTCGATTTCCGCACCGATGAGCACGGCAACACGGAGCGTTACATGCCCTCCGACGGAACGGAGCCCGAGGCGCCGAGTTGCTGGCGTCCGTTCGTATCAGGCAACCCGCAGACCGGCAAGCGTCAACTGCTGCTGTCTCCAGCCATTGAAGATTTCCGGGGCATAGAGCGGCAGGCCGGCTTCGACCTGCTGCGCGCGCTGTTGCGCCTCGGGCGGTACGAGGACGACCCGGACACCACCTATGTGCATCACTGGAAAGTCGGCGACCTGGTCATCTGGGACAACATGGCCCTCGCCCATGCGCGCCCGCCGTTTGACACATCACAACCGAGGACCCTGCGGCGAACGGCCATTCTCTAACAGCCGTCGCCCAAGCCGTCGAAGACGAAATCTCTTTACCGCCCTGCCGCGGCCTCCTGACCGAGCTCGACGACCCGGTCCAGCGTCCTGCGCACGTCCTCCCAGGTGGTCGTGTGGTTCAGGATACAAATGCGCAATGAGAACACGCCCTTCAGGGACGTGGACGAGAAGAACGCCAGTTCGTCCCAGAACACGCGTACCAGCACCTTCCGATTGATCTCCTCCAGTTCCTCGTCATTGCAGGCGCGCCCCGCCGGGTTGACCCGGAAGCACACGATGCCGAGCGACACGGGGGTCATGGGTTCCAGCGTCGGACTGTCCTCGATGTAGGCCCTTGCGCGCTGGGCCAGATCCAGCCCGTTCTGCACGGCCTCGCGAAACCTCGCCATCCCGAAGGTCTGCACCGACATCCAGATCTTCAGTGCGCGTCCCGCGCGGCTCAGTTGCTGGCCGCGGTCGGCAAAGTTCGGGTGGTTCGAGCCCCACACCGTGTCCTGCAGCACGTCGTTGCCGATGGCGAACGCGTTTTCGAGGTGCCGCGCGTCCTTCACCATCAGCCCGCCCACCTCGTAGGGCTGGAAAAACCACTTGTGGGCGTCCATGCCAACAGAATCAGCCCGCTCGATGCCGGCCAACCGCTTCCTGCCGTCCTCCGTCACCAGGGCGAATCCGCCATAGGCGGCATCGACGTGCAACCAGACACCTTCCGCGTCGCAGAAGTTCGCCATTTCCACCAGGGGATCGATGGAACCGGTGCTGGCCGTACCCGCATTGGCACACACGGCCATGGGCTGCAAACCATCGCCACGGTCCTTCGCCACTAGCCGGGCGAGTTCGGCCACGTCCATCCGAAAGTCATCTGTCGTGGGCACCAGACGGATGTGTTCGCGACGGGCGCCGGCAATCAGGGCCGCGCGCTTCAGCGCGCTGTGGCTCTGATCGCTCATGTAGACGGCCGGCCGTGCCGGGTGCCCGGCCGCGTCCCTTGCGGCCACCAGTGCTTCGACACTCGCCGTCGAGCCGCTGCTGGTCAATAACCCGCCAGCGGTTTCCGGGTAGCCGATCCACTCCCGCATCCACTCCGTGATCACGAGTTCCAGATGGCTGGTCCCGCTCGACACGAGCCAGGTGCACGAGTTGATGTTGAAGCCGGCGGCGAGAAAATCCGCGACCACGCCAGGCCAGGTGGGAGACGAGGGAACGAATCCGAAAAACCGGGGGTGATCGAGGCGGGCCGCGTACGGGAGCACGTTACCTGCCACCTGCTCCAGGACCTCTTCCGCCGGCCGACCGTCTTCGGGCGGCGGCCCGCCGAATTGTTCGTCCAGTACTTCCCGAAACTCCCCGTCCCAGGCATTTGCCTTGTCCAGTCCGGAAATGCGCTCCACAAGGACCTCCACCGCCTTGTGCGCCAGCCGCCGCATCGCCTGCGGCGTCATTCCCAACAGTCCTTCAGGCTTGCTGTCGCTCAATAGATTGTCCTTATTCCCTGGAAGGGTCGCTACTGAAGGTGCGTATCCCCCCGAAATCTAGTGTTGAATCAACGACGTCGCTGAAGTATTACCCCGCCCCTCCCATGTGTGCCCGCCCCGCTCCATGTCTTTGAAGCCGTCGTATACACGTATCGAATAGGACTCCAAGTCTATACTAGCGAAGATGCCTATACAGTCTTCCACGGTCTTCATCTGGTGCTTCCGACGCTTGGAGACTAGCTTCCACCATTGTTTTTTCCCAGATCAGTCCTTCTCGAAGACCAGACAAAATATTATAGATCAATCACCTATAGACTTTGCGGATGCTGCTACGGAATTCCCTTCAAAACCGTTGATTCGAGCAGGGCAGGTCGTGTTTTGACCCATAAACAGCAAAGGAGGTGGATGTGAGGCGACTCGAAGGCAAGGCGGCCGTCGTCACCGGCGGCGGCGGACTGCTGGGCGGTGCATTCTGTCGCGCCCTGGCGGAGCACGGGGCCAGCGTGCTCGTCAACGACATCGACGCTGCGGCCGCCGGGCAGGTCGCCGCCTCGATCGTCGCGGCGGGCGGCACCGCCAGTTCCCTGGTGGGCTCCGTGGGGTCCTTTGCGGAAGGCGAAGCCGTCGTCGATGCCTGCATCTCCCGCTACGGGAGCATCGACTGTCTCGTCAACTGCGCCGGGCGCGCCATCGCCCAGCCCCTGGCGGAGATCACGGAACCGGATCTGATGATTGCGCTGTCGAGCCACGTCATCGGCCATTTCGCCTGCGCCCGCGGCGCCGCCCTGCACATGAGCCGGCATGGGGGCGGCAGTATCGTCAACGTGGTCTCGCGCGCCATGGCCGGCTGGCGGGGACACTCCGCCTACGGCGCCGCCAAGGGCGCCATCCTGTCCGCCACCGTCAACTGGGCTCTTGAGCTTGCCGCCGCCGGCATCCGCGTCAACGCCATCAGCCCCGCCGCCAGAAGATACGAGCCCGGCGAGGAATTCAGCATGCGCATGCCGTGGCGGCCCGAGCCGGGCAGGTCGGTTGCCGAGATGCGCGCGCAGACGCCGCCCCCGGAGAGCGTGGCGCCACTGGCCGTCTACCTGGCCAGCGATGCCTCCGACTGGGTATCCGGGCAGATCATCTTCCTGGGCGGCGACTCCCTGGCGCTGATTCGCCACCCCATGGAAGACCGTTTCGCCTTCCGCTCCGAGGGATGGGATGTCGAGAGCATCGAGCGGCACTTCCGCCACGCCTTCGAGACCGCGATCGAGTGGCCGAGCATGACCGCGGGGCCGTACCGCTGGTTCGACGGCGTCGGCTCGTAGCAGTCACGCCGCCGTCCAGCCGCAAGCCCGCTGTGCCGGCAAGGCTGTGTCCGGTGGATGTGGGGCCTGTGGCGGCGCGCCCACGATTCGGATACTTTTTATAGACATCAGCATTGCAGCAGCAGTTTTTTTGGCAACAGCCGATTTGGGCAACAACCGGAACGGGAGCAACAGATGGACCGGCAGGAAGTACGCAGTCTTTGGCAGAACATCCAGCGGCACATTCAGCAATACAAGGACGACCCGGTCGCCGCGCATGAGCACAATCCCTACGGCAAGGTGGTTCCGGCGCTGCTGCTGACCGCCACGGGCAGGCGCACCGGCAAGCAGCGCCCGCTGCCGCTCATCTACAAGAATATCGGGGATTCCTTCGTTATCGTCGGCTCGAAAGCCGGCATGGACCAGCACCCAGCCTGGTACGAGAACCTGCTCGCCAATCCGGATTGCCATATCCAGGTGGCGAAGGACCACTTCGACGTGCGCGCACGCACCGCCTCCGGCGCGGAGCGCGAGGACCTCTGGAAACAGATGGTCGAGGTGCTGCCCCAGTACGAGGAATACCAGTCCCGCACCGAGCGGCAGATTCCGGTCGTGGTACTCGAACCCCGGGACTGACCGCCGAATCACCACCTGCGTGCGGCGATCCGGGACCGCTCCTAATCGCCGGCGTTGGCGGCGAAGAGCGGAATGATGTCGCCGGAGGTCACCACTCGTCTTTCCCCGGCGGCCAGCGGCGCTGCGCCGCCCAGGGCCACCGTGGAGGTGTCCACGCCTTTGGCCCGAGCCCGCAGTGCGCCTACCGTGCAGTTGTCGCGGCCGCCGAGCACACTAAACGGATCGTAGTGATACCACCGCATCACGTTGCCGTGGCTGATGGCGTCGATCTCGTCGTCCGGGATGCCGCCGGGAACGGTCTGGATGCTGCGCCAGATGCCCTCGGGATAGTCCGGCCACAGGCAGTCGGAGTGGGGGTAGTCGACTTCGAGCGCAATGTTGTCCAGGCCGATCGCATGGCGGTTGGCCAGGCCGAAATCGTCCTCGATGAAGCAGGTGAGGATGTGTTCGCGGAAGATGTCGCTCGGCTTCTTGTCGCCGTAATCCTTGTAGGTCCAGTCGCGGTGGTGGCGATGGGTGAAGTCCGCCCGTTCCAGCAGGTAGGGCACCCAGCCGATGCCGCCTTCCGACAGGGCCATCCTGAGGTTCGGATATCGGGTGAAGGCCTCGAGGGTCATCCAGTCCGCCGCGGAGTTGGCAATCGAAATGGGCATTCCCGTAATCCAGGCCTCGATGGGCGACTCCAGCGAGGGGTGCGGCGGCGCATAGCCCGTGCCGATGTGGCAGTTGAGCATCACCTCCTCGTCGTTGCAGACCCCCCACAGCGGCTCCCAGGCCTCGTTGTGAATGCTCGGCAGGCCCTTGATCGCCGGGTTGTCCGGGAAGGTGACCGCCCGGCAGCCCTTGCCCACCACCCGGCGGATCTCCGCCACCGTGGCGTCCACGTCCCACAGCGGCAGGTTCGCCATCGGCACGAAGCGCCCGGGGTGGGCGCCGCACCACTCGTCGATATGCCAGTCGTTGTAGGCCTGCACGATACGCAGCGCGTTGGCGGGGTCCTTCTGCGCCCGCCGCACGAACAGGTCGCCGGCAAAGCCGATGAAGGTTCCGAAGCACATGGAGCCGAGCACGCCGTTCACGTTCATGTCGTCGACGCGCGCATCCACATCCCAGGACCCCCGGCGCATCTGGTCGAAGCGGGTGGGCTCCATGCCCCACTGATGGCGTGGCCTGCCCACCACCGAGTTGAGGCCGATGCTGTTGACGGTGATGTCGTCCCAGACCCACACCTCGGCGTTGCCGAGGTCGACCACGTGCGGTGCGCTTTCCCGCTCCGCCACGGTGAGGTGGTGCCTGAACATGTCCGGCGGCTCGATCAGGTGATCGTCGACACTTGCGATTACCAGGTCTTCCATCCGCATATCTGGTTTCCTCTTACAATTGGCGTATCCGGCCCGGACCATCAGCTTCTTTCGATTGCCGAAGCTTGGGCGGTAACGAAACCGCCGGCCCACTGGTGCGGGAGGCGCGCGGGCGACGCCGCCAGGCTATACCACTTTGGAAGCATCCCACGACAGCGGCAGCCGCCGCGGGCTCAGCAGGCCGTCGGTGAAATAGGTCACCTTCTCGCCGGGCGTCACCCGGAACGGCGGAATGCGCCGCAGCCACTCCTCCATGGCCACCCGGAGTTCGCGGCGCGCAAGGTACGACCCCGCGCACCGGTGCGGACCCCCGCCGAACGCCATGTGCGGGTTGACCTTGCGATCGAGGTCGGTGTCGAACGGGCACTCATGACGCGTCTCGTCCCAGCTCGCAATCGGGGTCTTGACGATGATCCGGTCCCCGGCCTTCATTTTCACGCCGTGAAAGTCGTAGTCGCGGCCGAGCACGCGCGACATGTCGATCCAGGTGTGAATACGCAGCAACTCTTCGAGCGCAAGGGTGATGCGCCCGGGATCTTCACGCAGCCGCTGCTGCTCCACCGGGTTGTCCGCCAGCCATCGGAATACATGGCCGAGGCCGCCGTTTACCGTGTCGAGCCCGGCGATATACATCAGAAAACAGTAATCCTCGATGGTCTCGTCGCCGATCCGCTCGCCATCCACCTCCGCATCGATCAGGTCGCTCACCAGGTCGTCGCCCGGGTTCCTGCGCTTTTCCGCGATCAGCACTTTCAGGTAGGCCGCGATCTCTTTCCCTACCTGCTGTTTCTCCTCATCTGTGCCGTCGTGGAAGAACTTCTCCTCCCAGTGGAGGAACTGTTCCTTCATCTCGACCGGCAGGCCCATGATTCCCATGAAGATGACGCCCGGAAACACGCGCGAGAACGCGTGCATGAAATCCACCTGCCCCTGCCCGGCGAAGGCATCGATGAGCTCATTGGCCACAGCCCGGATGTAGTCTTCCCGGGCATCGATGGATTTGGGCCCGAAAACCGCTGCAATGAGCTTCCGATGTCCGGTGTGTTCGGGAGGATCCATCATCAGCGGAACCAGTCGGCGCGGCCAGTGTGCATTGTCGCTGGCGTAGCGGATGGTGGTGGTGAACGGGTCCGGGCGCTGCAGCACTTCCCGGCAATAGTTGGCCGAAGTCACCACCCAGGCGCCGTTGTTGCTGCGGTAGTCGTTGGGCGTGTAGAAGATGGGCCGCTGGTCCCTTGCAAGAGCCCGGTAAACCTCGAAGGGATCCGTTTCGAAACTCGCGAAATCGGTCTCCTCCCACTGAAACACCAGTTCGTCCGGGATGTGGTCCGGTATCCTGCGGATATCGCTCGCGGTCTCGGCCATGCCCTCCTCCGTACCTGTCGAAAACGCCTGTCGAGGGCGGATTGTGAATCCAATGCCCTTCGTGTACAACCTATTTAGATCATTTGCTTCAATAGGAAGGGACGCCGTGTCGCTACCGCTCAAGGTGGGCCTGAACATCGTGTGGCCGAAACCGGAACTGGTGGTGAAATTCGCACAGTTGGCCGAGTCGCTCGGCTTCGAGTCGGTCTGGTCGGGAGAGCACGTGTGCCTGCCGGCCCGCGCTGACTGGTGGGAAGACTATCCGGCCGCACGAATCGCCCGGGCCGCGGGAGAGCCATTCGACGAGGACAGCGTGGTGTTCAAGCCGGGCTCCGTATTCCTCGACCCGATGACCGTGCTTGCGCACATCGCCGGCGCCACATCCAGCATACGCCTGGGCATAGGCATCTATCTGCTCGTGCTGCGCAACCCGGTCCTGGTGGGGCGCACCATCGCCTCCCTGGACGTGCTGTCCGGCGGGCGCCTCGACATGGCGGTGGGCATCGGCTGGACGCCGGACGAGTACAGCTTTACCAACAACGTCTGGGACACGCGGGGCCGGCGCACCAACGAGATGATTAAATGCCTGCGCACGCTTTTCGAGGAGGACGAACCCGAATTCCACGGGGAGTTTTTCGACTTTCCCAGGATCGGCTTTCAGCCGAAGCCCGTGCAGCGGCCGCGGCTGCCCATCCACATCGGCGGCAACAGCCGGGCGGCAGCCCGCCGCGCAGCCAACCTCGGGGATGGCTGGTACGGCTCCGGGGGCCGCAAAATCGATGACATTGTGCGCGAAGAGCTGAAAAAGGCGGGCCGCGAGCGCGATGACGCGTTTCAGTTTTCCGCCATCACACTGGAGGGGCCGCTGACCCGGAAAGATCTCGATCGGATGGCCCGCGACGGCCTGCACCGGGTGGTGGTAACCCCGTGGCCGAACACCAAAGTCGGCGAAGTGGGGCAGGAAGGACTGGGCCAGCTCGAAGCCTACGCCAGGGACATCGGATTGACGGGATAACCGCAAGCACACCAACAGGGAACGAGGAACCTCATGTCACTATTCGACCTCGCCGGAAAGATTGCGGTGGTTACCGGCGCCACCAAGGGCATCGGCCGCGGCGTCGTCGAACGCCTGTCCGAACACGGCGCCCGGGTGGTGGTCTCGAGCCGCGACCAGGCAGGGTGCGACGCCGTGGCGGCGGAGTTGAACGAGCGGTACGGCGGCGCCGAGGCAATCGCCTGCGGCATCGCGTGCGATATCGACAGCCTCGAACAGATCGACAACCTCGCAGCCGCTTCCGCGGAGCGCTGGGACGGCATCGACATCCTTGTGGGCAATGCCGCCATCCTGCCCTACATGGGAAAATCCGCGGACACGCCGCCTGAGCTGTTCGACCGCATTCTCACCAGCAACCAGCACCACAACTTTCGCCTGTGCCAGGCGGTGCGCAACAGCATGGTCCAGCGCGGCGGCGGACGCATCGTGCTGATCGGCTCGACATCGGGGCACATGGCCTCCCCGACCGTCCTGGCTTATGCCGTGGCCAAGGCGGGGCTCGCCCATATGGCGAGGTGCCTGGCCGATGAGTTCGTTGCCGACGGCATCACCGTGAACTGCGTGGCGCCCGGGTTGATCCGCAGTTTCTCCTCCAGGCCATTGTGGGAGGACGAGACCGTGCTCAGCGCAGTCACTGCAGGTATTCCAATGGGCCGCATCGGTGAGCCGGACGACATAGCCGGCGCCGTGATTTACCTGGTCTCGGCGGCGGGCGGCTTTGTCTCCGGCGTGACCATACCGGTGGACGGCGGCCGCAGCGCCCTGTCGCCACCGAACCTGGGGCCTTCGGCCACCGACAAGACCATGGAAGGGTCCACGTTCAACTGACCACCTGTCAGCACAGCCAACACCTCCCTGGACGTCACCGCTCACGAACGAGCGCAACGGGGCAAGCGAGAAGGGAAGCGCGCCATGAAGATCGGCCTGAACATCATCTCCATGAAAGCGAGCGAACTGGCGGCGGGGGCAGTGCTCGCCGAGGAACTCGGCTACGACTCGCTGTGGATGGGAGAGCACATCCTGCTGCCCTACGGCACCGACTACCCCGCCAAGCCCCAGCCCTACGGCCCCCAGGAACTGCTGGACGTGTTCGTGCTGCTCGGAAACCTGGCCGGGCGCACATCGCGCATCCGCCTGGCCACCGGCATCGTCATGTTGCCGCTGCGCGCGCCCGTTCTTGCGGCGCGGCAGATCCTGGGGGTAGACCTGCTTTCCGGCGGCCGGCTGGACGTCGGTGTCGGCCTCGGCTGGCATCCCGAGGAATACGCCGCTTCCGGCACGGAGATGCGCACCCGCGGCAAGCGCCTCGATGAAATGCTCGTGCTCATCAACGAGCTGTTTCAGCCGGGAGACACCGAGTTCCGGGGCGAGTTCTACTCGGTGCCCAAAACGCCCTTCGACCCCAAGCCGGTGCAGAAGCCCAGGCCGCCCTTCCTGGTCGGGGGGCGTTCCGAGGCGGCCCTGCGCCGCGCAGCCCGTTGGGACGGCTGGTACGGCGTGTGCGCCTCGCCGCAGGATGCCGCGGACTGCATGGGGCGCATCGAAGGCTATCGGGCCGAATACGGCCGCGAGGGGGAACCCTTCGAGACCGTCCTAGCGTTCTACCAGGGCGGCCCCGGCGGGGATGCGCCCCCGCGCGCCATTATCGAGGAGTTCGCTGCGCTGGGTATCCAGCGATTCGTGGTCACGCCCTGGGGATTCGACTACGACAACGCCCTGCCGCGCATCGCCGAATACGCGCGAGAAATCGGAATCGGCGACTAGCCAGCGGCGGCGGCTTCCCGGGCATCGAGCTCGGCTCGCACCCGCGCGTGGGCTTCCTCAGTCAGGTCGAAGCGGAACAGGAACACCAGCGCACCCGTGGTGAGCATCACGGCAGGCAGCACCGTATAAAGCACCCGGATGGTCGTCAGCGTCCCCTCCGACTGCTCCACGTTCGGCTCGAAACCCGCCCACTGCAGCAGGATGCCGGTCAGCATCGCCACCACGCCGGCCGCCCCCTTGCGGACGAAATTCCAGATGGCGAAATACGAGCCCTCCTTGCGCTCGCCCGTCTCAAACTCGTCGCAGTCCACCACGTCGGCCTGCACGGACGGCCCGACCACGGTGCCGATGCCGGTGCCGATGCCCGTCGCCATGGTCACGGTGAGCAGGTAGACCAGCTCCCCGGGCCCCGCGAAGAACTTCCCCACGTACGCCCCGGCACTGAACAGCATGGCAACGAACCACACAGTTTTCTTGCCGAACCGGCGCGACAGCCAGACCGCGGCGGGAATGATGAGAATGGTCGGCACGAAGTGGGAGAGCAGCAACAGCGAGTAGGCGCTTTCTTCGTGCATGATGTACTGCATGAAGTAAGGCGCCAGAATCCCCAGGCTCGCGGTGCCGATGTTCTCGATCAGGAACACCAGGATGAGCAGCCGGGCATAGCGGTTGACGATCACGTCCTTCAACGCCTTGAGCGGGTTGCGCGCGCCCCGGCCCACGTGATCGAGCCGCTCCCGGACCCGGGCCGTGCCGAACAGGATGAGCAGCCCGGCCCCGCCGCCCGCCAACGCCGAGATGACCAGGGCGGTGGCACGCCGGTCCTCGCTCACCGTCAAGAGATGCAGGGCGCCGACACAGACCAGGAACCCCACATACCAGGCGAACTGGCGATAGGCGAACACCCGGGTACGCTCGTGATGCGCCATGCTCAGTTCCGCGCCCAGGGCGGAGTGCGGGACGAACCAGATGGTGATCGCCGTCTCGTAGAGCAGGATGGCCACGGTGGTCCATGCGATCAGCAGCATGCCGTCCAGCAACGTGGGCGGGTTCCACAGCAGGAAGGGCACGACCGCCATGGGCAGCGCCGACGCATACAGCCACGGCCTGCGCCGGCCGAGGCGGCTCTCCGTCCGGTCCGAAAGAAAACCGGCCATGGGGTCCGAGACGGCGTCCCAGATGCGCGCGGCGCCGAAAATCAGCCCCATGGCGGCCGGGGCGATCAGGAGCACGTCGGTGGCGTACTTGAAGAAATACAGGTTCAGCAGGTAGGCGATCAACGAGACCCCGACGGTGGGGTACGCGTACGCCAGCATGCTGCCGACGCCGACGGCTCCAACACGCTTCGAAGGGGGGTTGTTCATTGGACTCCTGCGGCCATGTCCGAGCACTCCGGTCCGGCCTTCGCCCTCCCCTGGGGAGCCGGGGCTCCAAGCCCGAGATCGGCAACCGCGGCGAATTGTTTAAATAAGATTACTCTGGTTATCATATGCCGGGTCACAGGGATTACCAGAGGGGAATACAGATGAACGCATTCCGAGCTTTCAGCCTTGCGATCGGGTTTGTGCTGGTTGCCGCCCACGCCGGGCCAATCCAGGCCGAAGAGGCGGAAGGGGCCCGCTCCGGGGCCATCGAGGAGATCCTCGTCACCGCGCGCAAGCGCGAGGAGAGCCTGCAGGAAGTGCCGGTGGCGGTCTCGGCCTTCACCGGCGACCAGATGACCGATTCCGGAATCGACCAGTTTTCGGATCTTGCCCCGTTCACCCCGGGCCTGGCCATAAACCAGCACAGCACCTACGCAAACGCCACCGCGGACGGGCTGGTGATGCGGGGCCAGTCCAGCGGCGGTACGCAGATCAGCAACGACCCGGCGGTGGGCGTCTACATCGACGGCGTCGTCAACCCCCACGTCACCGGCATGCAGATGTCGTTCTTCGACCTCGAGCGGATCGAGGTACTGAAAGGCCCGCAAGGCACCCTGTTCGGCCGCAACACCACGGGGGGCGCCATCAACATCATCACGCGCAAGGCGGATTACGATGACGTGCACGGTTACATCGAGGTTGATGGCGGCAATCACGACACGCTCAATTACCGGGGTGCGGTAAACATCCCGATCATCGCCGACAGGATGGCGGTCCGGCTCGCGTATCAGCACAACAACCGAGATGGTTACGGCAAGTCGGCACTCACCGGCCAGAGGCTCGGCGGCGACCGCGACGAGGACTACGTCCGCGGCAGCCTGCGGCTCGATTTCGATACCGTGCGCATCATGCTGGTGGGGGATTGGGGGAAAGAGCGGGAGAACGGCCCGCTGGTGGTCACCCGGGGAGCGTACTTCAACGCCACCACGGCCATTGACGCCACCTTTCTGCCGGCCTCCGGGTGCGGTCCCTTCGATATACCCTGCGGGCTGGGGTTCATGCAGATGCGCGCACAACAGGGTGGCGATGACATCTTCACCAACTATACCGACCTCCACAACTTCGATGACACCGATATCTACAGCGTGAGCGCCACCATCGAGTGGGACATCACCGATGCGGTTACGCTGAAATCCATCACCGGCTACCGCGACATGGAGCACACCCATCTCACCAACTTCAGCGGCTCGGACTTCAAGGCCATCGTCACCGGAGACCCCAACTTCCCGGACCGGGAACTGCACCAGGCTTACGACGTGTTCACCCAGGAACTCAACCTGAGCGGCGTGGCGATGGACGGTCGCCTCGACTGGCTGGGCGGTGCGTTCTTCAGCGACGACAACGGTTCCGACACCGACTACGTGAACCTGGCCGAAAATTTCAAGCCGATCAACGGCACGCCGTACTTCTTCACCTTCGACGCGCCGCTGGTCGATCAGGAAAGCTGGGCGCTGTTCAGCCAGATGACCTATGCCGTCACGGATACCATCAACTTCACGGCGGGCGGACGCTACACGGAGGAGAAGAAGGAGCAGGTGAACGCCCATGGCACGCTGCTTCCCGATGGCGCGGGCGGGCTGTTCTGGTCGTGCGGCAACGCCAATTTCGTGGGTCCCGTGTTTGCGCCCATCGACCAGCGCTACGACTTCTGTTCCCTGCCCAAGCGGTCGGTCACCTATGACGGCTGGTCGTGGCTGTTCAGTGTCGACTGGCAGGCGACGGACAACGTGATGGTCTATGTCAAGGCTTCGGAAGGCTTCCGGGGCGGCGGTTTCGACATCCGCAGCGCCGGTTGGCCGGGCGGCCCTCCGGGGCGGCCCCCGTTCGAACCCGAAACAGCCACCGACTGGGAGGTCGGGCTCAAGGCGGACTGGTTCGACTACCGGTTGCGCACCAACCTGGCGGCCTATACCACCAAGTACAAGAACAAGCAGGAAACCGTGATCATTCCGGGCCCGTCCACGGTCACCCGCAACGCGGGCAAGGCGGACATCGACGGCTTCGAGGCGGAGATCAGGCTCGAGCCGGCCGATGGGCTCAACCTGTTCGCCACCGTGGCCTGGATGAAAGGCAAGTACAGCGCTTCGTCGGCGCGCCGGTGGAGAACTGCAACGTCAACCCCGCCACTGGCATGCCGTGGAATCCCATCTGCGCGCAACCCGGTTTCGATCCGGCCACGTTCGATGCCGCCGGAGAGCCGTTGGGTGAACGGACCTTCGGTTACCCGGATTGGACCTATACGCTCGGGGGCCGCTGGGAAACCGCGCTCGGCGAGGGAACCCTGGCCGTTCAGTTGGACTATGCCTACACGGACGACATCACGCCCAATCTGCGGCGCACGGACTTTCAGCTATCGGAGGAGCTGCGGCGGGAATTCTTCCAGTCCGTTGGCCTCTTGAACGCCCGCATCGACTACGACCTGCCGCAATGGGGAGTGAACATCGCGTTGTGGTCCACGAACCTCAACAACAAGGAATACCAGCGCATGGGCGTGAACCAGACCAATATGCTCAACGTGCAGACGGGTATCACCAACGAACCGCGCATGTGGGGCGCCACCCTTACCAAGCGCTTCAGCGGCGGATAAACGGGCGCTGCACCGACGGCCCGCCGCAGCATCGTTGCGGCGGGCCTTTTCGTTTCCAGGGGGAGGAAAGCCATGTCCGAGAAACTGCACTTCGATGAGCGCGTGGCAATCGTCACCGGCGCGGGGCGCGGCATCGGGCGAGCCCACGCCCTGCTGCTGGGCGCCCGCGGCGCGCGGGTTGTCGTCAACGACCTCGGTTCCGCCACCGTGGACGGTACCGGGGCGGCAACCCGTGAGCCCGCCCTCGATGTGGTCGGGGAAATCGAGCGGTCGGGGGGTGTTGCCGCAGCCAGCTTCGACGACGTGTCCACGGAGTCCGGCGCGGCAAACCTGATCGCCCAGGCGCTCGACGACTGGGGGCGGCTCGACATTCTGGTCAACAACGCCGGCATCAATGCCTCACCCCCTTTCGGCGAGGGGAGCACCGAAGCCTTCGACCGCATGATGCGGCAACATGCCTATGGGCACTTCTTCGTCACACGGGCCGCCTGGCCCCACATGACGTCCGCCGGTTACGGGCGCGTAGTACTCACCACTTCCGGCGCCGCCCTTTACGGACTCCCGCAATCCAGCCACTACTGCACCGCCAAGGGGGCCATCATCGGCATGACCAAGGCGTTGGCGCTCGAGGGCGCCGGGGCGGGCATCCGCGTGAACGCCGTTGCCCCCGCAGCCTATACACGCATGGTCACGGGCTTGCAGGACGAGAGCCTGCGCCAGCAGATGGAGGAGTTGATGCCACCCCGATTCGTGGCACCCATGGTGGCCTGGTTGGCTCACGAAGCCTGCCCGGTGAGCGGCGAGATATTCGATGTCGGGGCCGGGCGCGCCGCCCGGGTGTTCTTTGCGGAGAGCCCGGGCTTCTGCAGCCGCTCGCTATCGATTGAGGAAGTTCAGGCGAGTTTCGACACCATCTGCGATGAGTCGGGCTACCTGGTGTTCAAAACCGGCATGGAAAGCGCAGAAAAGATGGCGGAGATGGCAGCCGCCGCCATGAGCTGAGAAACCCAAAATTCTCTAGCCCGGTCATGGCCGAAGATGCGTCTGCCTCCCGTCCGTTCCGTTCGGGCAACCGGTTCGTTACGCCCGGTTGGCGGCTGCGCCGGCCGGACATTGTGTCTATGGTCGGACACTGCGCCCACCATTCTCGGCGGGCAATGCCGCCTACGAACCCCCTTCCAGGGACGCAATGCGGTCGACGTCCCGCTTGATGAGTTCATCCATGGAGCCGGCCGGCGCCTCGGGCACCACTACGGCCGCGTCGCGGGTCGGCAACAGCACCACCGCCTCGCCTGGTGAGGTGACCACGCCGCGCTGGTTCACGCAACGGATTTCCAGGTACACCTCGTTGCGGCCGTCCTGCTGGCGCTTGTGCACCACTTCGCCGCGCAGCCAGGTGGTGTCGCCCATGAAATTGAAGCGGCGGTGTTCGCAGTTCAGCTTCCACAACCAGGCATCGTCGCCCATCCAGTCGGTCACCAGGTGGCATAGCCAGGTCTCGCGCAGCCCGCCGTAATCGTAGGAGGTAGGCAACCCCAGCTCCCGGGCGCGCTCCGGCTCCCAGTGCAGCCTTTGCACGGTATCGGGAACGTTCAGGGAATTGGGCGGGTACAGGCCCGGCGCTTTCCTGCGGATGAGATAGGACAGGCGGAAATTGCCCGGCGGTGTCAACTGCATCCCCCAGCCCAGGTGCCAGACCAGGATGGCGCTGGTGGTCAGCGGCCCCTTGACCTTCTCCTGCAGCACATCGCCCACCTGCACGTCCTCGAAATAGCGCGGCTCCGCGCCCCGCCGGGTCTCCGCCTCGTAACAGGCATCGATCTCCGCCAACTGTTCCTCCGTGTACGGCTCCGCGGTTTCCCGTTCCTTCCTGCGCTTGCGCGATTCACCGCGCTCGGTGTTCACCCAGGTGCCCCGCTGCACCATGACGGGGTCGCCGTCCTGGTTGGCGATGGGGATGCAGATGGTCTCGTGTGCTGAGCGCCCGCCGAACTCGCTGCGCTTGTCGACGACGCCCACCACCGAGCGCATCTTGTAGATACGGTCGCCCAGGTTGAAGGGGCGCCACCACTCGAACTCCATGCGCGCCTGGTAGGAACCGAGGCCCGCCCAGGGGTCGCCGCGCAGCAGCGCCTTGGTTTCCGGGTCCGGCGGCGGCGTGACGTTCTCGCCCACCGTGTACTGGAAGGTCGGCGGCGCGATCAGGTTCCCCCACCGGGTGTTGCGCGCGTATTCCGGGTCGCAATACAGCGGGTTGTCGTCGCCATAGCCGTACGCGAAATGCCGAGACGCATCCCAGCTCACCTCGAAATTGTGTGGAGGATTGCGCAGCACCTGGGGTATGCCGATGCGCTTGCGGGCCCGGACGAACGATGTGTCCGTCAATTTCCCGTAATCGTCAGCGTTGATGTCGCTCATGGTATGTCAGCTCCGGATTTGTTCGGGATCTTTCATGGAAAAAAATTTAATTCTTTGATTTTTAAAGAAAAAATAATTTTCCTAAGTGTCGTCAGTCTCTACAGCGATTGATTTAAATATCATTTTTTGATTAGGCGTACCAAAAGATTGCTTCGATCGGGCACCGAGAGCAGGTATGCGGTACGGGTA
>JAPPHD010000097.1 GCA_028821125.1 Gammaproteobacteria bacterium | reverse complement strand
GCGCAGACCGTTGCAGAAGAGCGCAGACCATACTACTTCAAATGCTTATTCCATGGAAGCAACGGTTCCAGATTGGGGCGTGGTGAAATGGTCAAAATAATCAACAAGTTGGAATTTTATTTCATGCGAGAGTTCAAGAACGTAAGGGGGTTCGGAAGTCCGCGCAGCAGAGTGCATCGGACGATTCGGTGGAGTGCTTTCCTTTCAATTCCGTCGACGCTGATCCCGCTATTGGCCGGTGCGGGCGAAGCTTTTGCAGGCCCACAGGACCAGTCCGGAGTCGATGGTCCTCCCGTCACCATTGACGCTGCACAGGAACCCGCACCCCGCAACGTGATTCTCTTCGTCGGTGACGGCATGGGCGTTTCCACCATCACCGCGGCACGAATACTGGCGGGACAACTCGCCGGCGGCACGGGCGAGGAGCACAGCCTGTCGTTCGAGCGCTTCGGGCACGTGGCGCTGGTGAAGACCTACAACACCGACATGCAGGTGCCCGACAGCGCCGGCACCATGACAGCCATGGTCACCGGCGAAAAGACCCGCGCGGGGGTACTGAGTGTCAGCGCGTCCGTTGAGCGCGGGGATTGCGCCGGCAGCCTGGAAAACACGCTCACCACCCTGCTGGAGCAGGCGGAGTCGGCGGGCTATGCCACGGGAGTGGTCTCCACGGCGACGATAACCCACGCGACGCCCGGCGCCGCCTATGCCCATGCGGCGGAGCGCGGTTGGGAACACGATGGGGAGATGCCGGGCGAGGCTATCGAGGCGGGTTGTGTGGACATTGCCCGACAACTCGTCGAGTTCCCCGGCGGCGACGGCGTCGATGTCATCCTCGGCGGCGGCCGGGCGCATTTTCTGCCTCGCGAACAGGCGGATCCCGAACACGCCGGGTCGACCGGTCTGCGCGCCGACGGCCGGAACCTGGTCGCCCAATGGCGGCAGGGGGCCGGGAACCGCGACTATGTGTGGAACCGTACCCAGTTCGAAGCCCTGGACCCGGCTCCGGGCAGGCAGGTGCTCGGGTTGTTCGAGCCCTCGCACATGCAGTTCGAGGCCGACCGGATCGCGGCGGGGGAGGGCGAACCCTCCCTCGCCGAGATGACCGGATTCGCCATAGAGGCCCTTGCCGCGAATCCGAGGGGCTTTTTCCTGATTTCGGAGGGCGGGCGCATCGATCACGGCCATCATTTCAGCAACGCCTATCGCGCACTTACCGACACCATCGCCCTGGACGCGGCGGTCGCAGTCGCTCTACAGGCGACCGATCCCGCAAATACGCTGATCCTCGTCACCGCCGATCACAGCCATACCTTCACCATCAGCGGCTATCCCCGCCGCGGCAACCCGATACTCGGCAAGGTGGAATCGGCACCGGGGAAACTGTCGCTCGATGCCAACGACCTGCCCTATACCACGCTCGGGTATGCGAACGGGCCGGGTTACCGGCAGGAACCGCGCGACCTGACCGGCGTCGACACCGAGACGCCGGACTTCCAGCAGGTGGCCGCCGTCGACTTGCCGGCGGAGACCCATGCCGGCGAGGACGTGGCCGCATACGCGCACGGGCTCGGGGCATCGAGGCTGGGCGGCGTCATCGAACAGAACGAGATTTACCAGGTGATGTACGACGCCCTGTTCGGGTCGGCTGGTGGAGAATAGAGCCAGGCGCACATTGCCTTACGCCCGACGGAAAACCAATGGGCGGGCAAAAGCCTGATCCGATCGACAATGTGAACCGGGAAAGGGAGATTCAGCATGGCGATATTCGAGAACATCATCGGCTTCCTCGACGGCCTGCTCGGCAGCGCCATCTACTTCCCGTTCCTGCTGCTCGGAGTCGGGTTGTTCTTCACCCTGTACCTTGGCTTTCCCCAGGTTCGTTTCTTCACGCATGCCTGGGGCGTCGTCACCGGCAAGTATTCCAAGGATGCCGCCCAGGGCGACACCACCCACTTCCAGGCGCTTTCCACGGCCCTCTCCGGCACGGTGGGCACCGGCAACATCGGCGGCGTGGCGTTCGCCATATTTCTCGGCGGGCCGGCCGCGCTCTTCTGGATGTGGATGACCGCCTTTCTCGGCATGACCACCAAGTTCGTCGAAGTCAGCATCAGCCACCGCTACCGCATCGTGGACGACGACGGACGCATCGCCGGCGGACCGATGTACTACATGGAACGCGGCCTCAACATGAAATGGCTGGCCGTCTTCTTCGCCGCGGCAATGGTCGTCAGTTCCTTCGGCGGCGGCAACCTGCCGCAGAGCAACAACATGGCTACGGGGCTGGAGACATCCTTCGGCCTGCCCACCTGGGTGAGCGGCCTGGTACTCGCAACATTGCTTGGCCTGGTAATCGTCGGCGGCATCCGCCGTATCGCGCTGGTGGCGGCCAGCATCGTGCCGCTGATGGGCGTCCTCTATGCAATCGGCGCACTGGCGGTTGCCGTCTCCAACCTCGACCAGATCGGCCCATCGTTCGCGGCGATATTCCAGGACGCATTTACAGGGTCCGCGGCAACCGGCGGTTTCCTCGGCGCCTCCTTTGCCTATGCCTTCAACCGGGGCGTCAACAGGGGCCTGTTCTCAAACGAAGCGGGGCAGGGCTCGGCAGCCGTTGCCCACGCGTCCGCGCGTACCGACGAACCGGTCTCGGAAGGCATGGTCTCGATCCTGGAACCCTTCATCGACACCCTGGTGATCTGCACGCTGACCGGCCTGGTCATTCTTTCGTCAGGCGTCTGGACGGAGAAATTCGAAACGGATTTTTCCGATTTCGATACCGAGTACCTGAGCGGCGAATACAGCGAAGACGATCCCGATCACGTTCGGGCGCTTTTCGCTCACCTCAACTTCGTCGATTCGGGTGGGGACAACGTAGCCCCCTTTACCGGGACCGTTCTCGTGACCGGCGGCAACGCAGACCTTGCCGGCGTCACCGTGCTGCACAACAGATCGATAGCGGAAGACATGCATTTCACATTGGATGGCGAGCCTTTTACGGGCGCCCTGGCAGTCGACAACGGCCGGCAGGTGCGTACCGAAATCGAGATTCGGGGCCGCTCGCTGCTGCACTCGGTGCCGCTCACGGCAGAAGCGTTCAAGCGCAGCTTCTTCGGCGAGTTCGGCCAGTACGCGGTGACCGTCGGGCTGGTGCTGTTCGCATTCTCCACGGCGATCGCCTGGTCGTATTACGGCGACCGGGCGATGACCTTCCTGTTCGGCACCCGCTCCGTGATGCCTTACCGGGTGGTTTACGTGCTGGGGTTCTTCCTGGCGACGGTGGTGGACACGTCCCTGATCTGGCTGATTTCCGCGGTTACCCTGGCGCTAATGACGCTGCCCAACCTGTTCGGCCTGGTTCTGATGCGCAAGGAGGTCAAGGCCCTTACGAACACGTACTGGAGCAAGTTCAAGGGCCGCTGATTTGTTATAGTGCCGCGGCACCAAGGGGGTTATCGCGATGTCAATGAGAGTTACGTTCGACCTCGATTCCAAGGACCTCGATTACTTCCGCGCCGTCTTCCGGCGGGCGAGGGCGTCCGCCGAAAAAGCCGATGAGGCCGAGATCATCAGCAAGGCGCGCGCCGTGATCGATGAGGTCGGAAGCGGCGACAATCCGGCCTTCATCCAGCAGCGGATCGGCAAGCTCGAAAGCCTCATCGGCATGGTCGAGGACGGGGAATGGGCGCTGGCAGGCCCCGAACGGAGCAACGTGCTCTCGGCGCTGTCCTACTTCGCCGAACCCCAGGACATCATTCCCGACAGCGTCCCGGTGCTCGGCTATCTCGACGACGCCATCATGATCGAACTGGTGGTCAAGGAACTGCAGCACGAGATCGAAGCGTTCGCGGATTTCTGCCGCTACCGGGAAGAGGAAAAGGCCCGCAACCGCAACCCGAACCTGTCCCGCCAGGAATATCTCGATGTCAAGCGGCGCAACCTGCAACAGCGCATGCGGCGCCGGCGCGGGGCCGCGGCCAAACGGCCCGCAGGCGGCAGCCGCCCGCGTTTCCGGTTGTTCTGACCGGGAGACGCGGGCAACCGAACTCAGGGCATCAGGCTGATGCAGGGCTCGCAGATCGCGTAGGTGTCTTTCGGATCGTTCAGCGATTCGGCCAAGGCCCAGGCCTTGCGCATTGACCCGGGTATCCGCACCGGCGGCGCCAGTTTCGCTGAATCCATGAGTTGCTGAATCAACACGTCCCGGGGCGAGAGTGGCGTGGTGAAACGCTTGATGCCATAGTCGTCGAGGTTCGCGAGTTCCGCCGCCGCCGCCACCGCATCCGCAAGGCTGCCCAATCCGTCGACAAGGCCGAGTTCGTGCGCTTGCGAACCGATCCAGACGCGTCCCTGGGCGATCTCTTCCACGGCATCCGGGTCCATGTCGCGCCCGCGGGCAACCAGGTTGATGAACTGCCGGTAACCGTGCTCGACATTCAACTGCAGGAAGCGTTGCAGGTGTTCGCCCGGCTTCCGGGCAGGATTCATCGCGCCGGCCCAGGGCGAGCTGCCGACACCGTCGGTGTGAATGCCGATGCTGGAGAGTGATTCCTCCATGTCGAAGAATAGGCCGAATATGCCGATGGAGCCCGTAATGGTGGTTGGATGCGCAAGGATCCGGTCGGAGGTGGAGGAAATCCAGTAGCCGCCCGAAGCGGCCACGCTGCCCATGGAAGCGACCACCGGCTTGCCGGCCAACTGCACCAGTTCCAGTTCCTGGCGAATCAGTTCCGAAGCGAAAGCGCTGCCGCCCGGAGAGTCGACGCGAAGGACCAGCGCTTTCACGCCCTCGTCTTCCCGGGCCTTGCGAATAAGCCGCACCAGATTGTCGGCCGCCGCCTGGCTGCGGTCGTCTCCCATCTGAATGGTTCCCCGGGCGAACACCACGCCTACGTTGCCCGTTTCGGATCGGGGCGGCCCCAGCGTCTTCAGATAGGCCCGGTAGCCGATACCGTTGAAGTCATTGTCATCGTCCCAGCCCACGGTGTCGGCTATGTGGGAACGCATCTGGTCGGCAGTCATCAATTCATCGACGAGGCCGGCTTCGAGCGCTGCCCGGCCGGCATCGCCCCCGGTCTGGGCTACGGCTTCTTCGAACGATACGGTGTATCGATCGAAAGACTCTTCGTCAAGTTCCCGACCGGTCAGGATCCGTTGCCGGTAGGAAGCCCAGAGCCCGTCCACGAGTACCCGGTTCGCTTCCCTGGCCGCCTCGGACATGTCATCGCGAATGAACGGCTCCACCGCCGACTTGTACTCCCCGACTCGGAAAACGTGCATATTCAGCTTAAGATTATCCAGCATACTCTTGAAATACGTACGAAAAGTTGCGTATCCCGGCAGGATGAGAAAGCCGTCCGGGTGCATGTACACCGCGTCCGCATGGCTCGCGATTGCATACTGAGGTTGCAGATACATCTCGCCAACGGCCACGCTTGCCTTGCCGGCCTCCCGGAATCGGGCAAGGGCGGCGCCGATGACTTCGGCGTGGGCGGCAGACGCATGGGCGAGATCGTCGAGATCGAGCACGATCATCCTGATGCGGCTGTCGTCGGCGGCGCTTTCGATGGCACGCACCAGTTCATGGATGTCCGTCTCGGGTACGCCGTCAGCCGCCCACAGGTCCTGGAACGGATCGCGGGGCACGGATTCCTCCACCACTATGCCCTCGGGGTTTACGACCAGGGCGCTGCCGTCGGGAACGCCGGGCGTATCGAAGGCATCCACTATCGCGAACAGCACGACCAGTAGCAGAAGGATGAACACCGTGTTCATCACGAAATTCCGGGCTCGGGTGAGAAACGCACCCAGGCGACCCAATAGGCTTGGCTTGCTCATGGAACCAACTTCCTGTCCCACAGGTTTCGATCGTTACGGGGACGCCCCCGCGGGGCATTTGACAGGGCGCCGCCGGCGGGCGTGGCCCGCTCGATTGACAAAGGGCGCCGCGGCCGCAGGCCTTGCGAAGCGCCCCTTCGCGGGCGAGCATAACACGGCGTCGATTCGAATGGCGCTGCGGACCGAGCGGGAATCGGCAAGACCGGCCCGCAATCGGGACGCACGCAATACGCTCCGATGTGCCCCCTGTGCTCGGTCGGGGCACTTGACACTCCGGGACCTGGCCTCGCTCCGGCTTGAGAGGAAATGCTGCCTGTGATGAAGTTTGGCAACGATTTCTCCGGAAAGGGGGCCGACCTTGGACGAACCGCTGTGGCGCTGGCCGGAACTGTGCGGAGCGCTCGGGCTGACGCGGGCGCACGGGCCAGACATCACGGGCGTTACCATCGATTCGCGGGCTACCAAGCCGGGAGACCTTTTTGTTGCACTGCCCGGCGATCCGGGCCCACGCTTCAACGCAAGCAGCCGTTCCGAGCGCGATGGCCATGATTTCGTATTTCATGCGGCGAAAAACGGCGCGTCCGGGGCGCTCGTGCATCGCGGCGTTGAAACCGACCTGCCGCTCCTGGCCACCGGCGACACACTGGACGGGCTCTGGGCCATCGGCCGGGCGCGCCGCGCTGCGCTGGCCGGCGACATCGTTGCGGTGACGGGCAGCAGCGGCAAAACCACCGCCAAGACGTTCCTGAAAATCGCCCTGGGCGCCTTTGCCACAGGCGGCAGCCTGAACAATCATCTGGGCGTTCCCCTGTCGCTGGCCAGAACGCCGCGGGATGCGACGACCGCGGTCTACGAAATCGGCACAAATCACCCGGGAGAAATCGCCCCGCTATCCGAGTTGGTTCGCCCGACGGTTGCCGTGGTTCTGAACGTTCACCCCGCCCATGCCGAGTTCTTCGCGGACGCAAACAGGCTTCGCAAGGAAAAACTTAGTATTCACAAGGGGTTGGAAGAACAAGGTCATCTGGTGGTTTACGAATCTGTGACACTGGACGGATTGCCGTCAAACCTGCGAACCATAACGTTCGGCGCCGGCCGGGGCTGCCGGGTCCGATTGCTCGGCGAGGATAGCGGACTTGCGAAATTCCGGGTCGATGGACGGAACCTGAGCGCCAGGGTCCCCGGCGGCGGACTGCATCGCGCCCGGCTGATCGGCGCAGTGCTGGGGGTCCTGTCCGCTCTCGGTCGCGACCACGAGCCCGCGCTCGAACTGCCCGAGACCCTCATACCTGCGGGCCGCGGAAACGTCCGTGTGGCTGGCGGCGTCACAGTCGTGGATGACAGCTACAACGCCAATCCGGAGAGCATGAAAGCCGCTCTCGAACAGTTGGCCGGCGCATCGGGACGCAAGGTGGCGATCTTGGGTGAAATGCTGGAACTGGGCGAGGAAGGGCCCTCATACCATGCCGGACTGGCGACCTGGTGTGAGCGGCTGGATCGGGTTGTCGCGGTGGGAGACGGCATGAGGCCCCTGTTCGAGCGCCTACAGGCCAATCAACGGTGGTTGTGGTGCAGCAAGGCCGACGATGCCCTATCAGATTCCCTGGCCGATGAACTACAGGTCGGAGACAGGGTACTGGTAAAAGGCTCGAATCGCGTGTTCTGGGTGCATGGGTTCGTCACCCGCCTTTGCGATGCATTGGAGCAACGGAATCGCCGCTGATGCGCAGTTACGGCCAGCAGTTTTGGCCCGCCGACCGGTGCGCTGATGCGCAGGGCACAGACGGCCACTGGAAGAGAGTAGGTGTGCGGTGCGGGGTCGCAACCGGTCGGGCGCAGCCCGAGCCGAAGTACCGCTTCGGCAGGTGGCGACGCCCCGCAACTGGTTGCGGGGCCGGGTGTCGAACAATCTGCGCCCTCGAACTCTCCAGCAACGCGTCCGCCTGGCGTGCCGGATGCCCGTACCGCATACCTGCTCTCGGCGCCCGATCGAAGCACCATGAATCCATCGAATCAGGAGGCCGGCACTCGCCCTTGCTGACTGCAACGGGCATACTGTACCGGCTGTAGCGAGCTAAAGAGACGCCCATTGATCGTCGACGCCCAAGGCCGCCGTTTCCGCAATCTGCGCATCAGCCTCACGGCTGCGTGCAACTATGCCTGCACGTACTGCGTGCCCGACGGCAAACGCCTGCAGGCCGCGCAGCAGGAATTGGACAGCCGGGAAATGCTGTACGCCGTTGAACTGCTGATCGATGCAACCGGCATCGAGAAAGTGCGCATTACCGGGGGCGAGCCGCTGCTTTCGCCCAAATTCGATGTGCTGTTGCCGTCCGTCATGCGGCTGCCGCTGTCCGACGTTTCCCTGACCACCAACGGGCAACTGTTGACCCGCAAGGCTGCGACCATCCTCAACGCCGGCGTGCGCCGAATCAACGTCAGCCTCGATACGCTGGACCCTGAAGCGTTTCCGCGCATCGCGCGCACCGGCGACCTGGCCACCGTGCTGCTCGGCATCGAGCAGATGCTCGCGGCCGGTGTGCGGGTCAAGGTCAACATGGTGCCCATGCGCACGAAGAATGCCGACCAGGTGCTGCCCATGCTCGACTACTGCTTCGAGCGCGGCATCGAACTTCGATTCATCGAATTGATGAACATGGGGCATCTGCGGTCCGGGAACCAGTACGTCCAGGATTTCTACGGCATGGACGAGATCCTCGACACGATCGGCTCACGATACGAATTCGCCCGTACCGACGCGCCTTACGATTCCACGGCAGTGCGTTTTGAAGTGCCCGGACAGGGCGTGTTCGGCATCATCGCCAACGAAAGCGAACCCTTCTGCAGTTCCTGCACGCGGCTGCGGCTCTCATCGAACGGCCGCCTGTACGGTTGCCTTTCCAACGCCAGAGCCCACGACATTCGTGATGTTCTTGGCCTTCCGCGGCAGCAGGCACTACCCCGGGTCCGTCATCTGCTTGGGCTGGCACTGGCCGACAAGCAATCGCTGAATTTCCGCGGTGAGGTCACCGTAATGAAATTCATTGGCGGCTGAGTCGCCGACGGGGCGATGTCCAGGCCCGACGAGACGGCCGCGGAGCATTGCGGGTTCGCCTCGTTCGACAGCCGGATTCGCAACCAAGAGTTCTCGATGCTGTGCCGGCCGACCCCGACAATCTGTTCGAAACGCTGAAGTCGCTCGAGTCTGCCCGGCGTCTGCCCCCTGTCGAGCAGTGGAATCCGCCCCGGGAGGGCTGGATCGACATTCGCATCTGCCGCGACGGAACCTGGATGCACGAAGGCAGGCCGTTCACACGCACGGCCCTGGTGCGGCTCTTTTCCACCGTTCTGCGCCGCGACGGAGACCGGTACTACCTGGTCACGCCGCAGGAAAAGCTCGCCGTCGAGGTCGAAGACGCGCCCTTCCTGGCGGTTGACTTCGTCTCCCGGGGCGAAGACGCGACGCGAGAGATCGGATTCCGCACCACTACCGACGACGTGGTGTTCGCCGGCCCGGGCCATGCGGTATGGATCGAACAGGATGCGGGCGGGCCGAGACCCTATGTGCATGTCCGCGGAGGGATGAATGCACTGATCGCGCGCTCCGTCTACTACCCCCTGATGGACCTGGCGGAGGAGGCCGGCGGGCACCTTTGGCTCCGGTCCCGGGGCGAGCGTTTCGACCTCGGGTCCGCTACCTGAGCCGGGGTAGGCGTCACATGTTGGGGTAGTTGGGGCCACCCGCGCCTTCGGGCGCCACCCAGGTGATGTTCTGGGCCGGATCCTTGATGTCGCAGGTCTTGCAGTGGACACAGTTCTGGGCGTTGATCTGGAATCGCGACTCGCCGTTTTCCTCCAGCACTTCGTAGACGCCCGCGGGGCAGTATCGCTGGGCGGGTTCGTCGAATTGCGGGAGATTGCGGAGGATGGGAATGTCCGGATCTGCGAGCTGCAGGTGGCAGGGCTGGTCCTCCTCGTGATTGGTGTTCGAGAGAAAAACCGATGACAGCTTGTCGAACGAGATCACGCCGTCCGGTTTGGGATAGTCGATCCTGCGGGACTCCGCCGCCGGTTTCAGCGTGGCGTGGTCCGGCACCGGGTCCTTGAGCGTATAGGGCAGGCCCTTGAACCAGCTATCCACCAGCGCGTGGGCGGAGCCGACCAGCATGCCGAACCTGTGCCAGCCCGGGCCCGCGTTGCGGCTCCTGTGCAATTCGTCGTAGAGCCATGAATCCCTGAACAGGTCGGCGTAACCGCTCGCTTCCCGGGCGCCGCCGTCGTCCTTCAGGAGTTCGCCCGCAATGGCCTCCGCAGCCAGCATGCCGGATTTCATGGCGGTGTGGGTGCCCTTGACCTTCAATACATTGAGAAAACCCGCGTCGTCTCCGACCAGTGCGCCACCCGGAAAAGTGAACCGGGGCAAGGCCTGGATACCGCCCTTGACGATCGCCCGGGCACCGTAGGCGACGCGCCGGCCATCGGTAAGCGCCTCGCCGATGAGCGGGTGGTGCTTCCAGCGCTGGAACTCATCGAAGGGACTCAGGTGAGGGTTGCTGTACGCCAGGTCGACGATCAGCCCCAGGGCCACCTGGTTGTTCTCCAGGTGATACAGGAAGGATCCGCCCGTGGCGCCGCCGAGCGGCCAGCCCAGGGTGTGGATGACCTTGCCCGGCCTGTGCCGTTCCGGCGCCACATCCCACAGCTCCTTCAGCCCGATGGCGTAGTGCTGGGTGCCCCGGCCCTCGTCGAGCCCGAACCGGGCGATGAGTTGCTTGCCGAGATGGCCCCGGCAGCCCTCCGCGAATATCGTATGCCGGGCGCGCAGTTCGTAACCCGGCGTGTAGGTTCCTTTCTGTTCGCCCCCGGCATCGACGCCCATGTCGCCGGTGGCGATGCCGGCGACGGCGCCATCGTCGTCATAGAGCACCTCGGCGGCCGCAAACCCCGGAAACACGTTGACGCCCATGCCTTCCGCCTGCTCGCCCAGCCAGCGGCAGAGATTGCCCAGGCTGATCGCGAAGTTGCCGTCGTTGTGGATGTCCCTGGCGATGAACAGGGAAGGGACCCTGATGCTCGAGGTGCCGTTGACGAGGTAATAGGCGAGATCTTCCGTCACCGGATTCTCAAGCGGCGCTCCCGTTTCCCGCCAGTCCGGAAACAGCTCGTTCAACGCGGTGGGCTCGAAAATGTTTCCGGAGAGAATGTGCGCGCCGATCTCCGAGCCTTTCTCCACCAGGCAGACGGAGAATTCACGCCCGGACGCTTCGCCGAGTTGCATCAGCCGGCAGGCGGCCGCCAGCCCAGCCGGGCCGCCGCCGACGATGACGACATCGAATTCCATGGACTCGCGTTCCATTCGAAAGGCTCCGGAGTGCGAAACCGCCGCAGTATAACCGACGGCCCACGCCCACTTCGGGCGATTGCGGTCGAAGTCCCGCCCGCCTTGACCTGCCCCGGGCGCCCGGAGAGAATACGCGCCCCCGATTCGGGGGTTGGGCGCGGTCCGTGTCACGGCCCGTCATTTCGTGGCATCGAAACAATCATTTCGCGGCATCGGAACGATTATTTCGTGGCATCGAAAAAAAGCTGACATGGGGTCTGCATGAAGATATTGGTACCGGTAAAGCGGGTCGTTGACGCGAACGTGAAGGTGCGCGTCAAGCCCGACGGGACGGGCATCGACCTGGCCAACGTGAAAATGGCCGTCAACCCGTTCTGCGAAATCGCCATCGAGGAGGCGGTGCGGCTCAAGGAAGCCGGCGCCGCCGAGGAAGTGGTCGCCGTGGCGGTCGGCGCACAGAACTGTCAGGAGCAACTGCGCACCTGCCTTGCGCTCGGGGCGGACCGGGCAGTCCTGATCCAGACCGACGAGGCGGTGCAGCCGCTGGAGGTCGCAAAGGCGCTGCAGGCGCTGCAGGGCCGGGAAAACGCCGACATCGTCCTGTTCGGCAAGCAGAGCATCGACGGCGACAACAGCCAGACCGGCCCCATGTTCGCGGCGCTTACCGGCATGGCGCAGGCAACGTTCGCCTCGGAAGTCCAGGTCGAAGACGGCAAGCTGCGGGTCACCCGGGAGGTGGACGGCGGCCTTCAGACCGTATCGGTCACCCTGCCGGCGGTCATCACCACCGACCTGCGCCTGAACGAACCCCGCTACGCATCCCTGCCCAACATCATGAAGGCCAAGCGCAAGCCAATGGACGTCCTGACCCCGGAAGAACTCGGCGTCGATGTCTCTCCCCGGCTCGAGATCCTGTCCGTGGAGCCCCCGGAGGAACGCCAGGCGGGCATCAAGGTCGAGAACGTGGAAGAGCTGGTGGACAAGCTCAGGAACGAAGCAAAGGTGATTTCATGACCACCCTGGTCGTCGCGGAACACGACAATCAATCGCTCAAGCCCGTCACCCTGGTCGTCGCCGCGGCGGCAGAGGCCATCGGAGGCGGCTTCGATGTACTGGTCGCCGGCAGCGGCTGCCGCGCCGTAGCCGGGGAAGCGGCCGCAATCGCCGGCGCCGGCCGGGTGTTGCTGGCCGATGACAGCGCCTACGAACATCACCTTGCCGAGAACATCGCGCCCCTCGTCGCCGAATTGGGAGCGTCCTACAGCCACATCCTCACGGCCCACACCACCACGGGCAAGAACTTCCTGCCCCGGGTAGCGGCGGCGCTCGACGTGGCGCAGATCTCCGACATCGTCGGTGTGGTCGACGAAGACACCTTCAAGCGGCCCATCTACGCCGGAAACGCCATCGCCACGGTAAGGTCCGGCGACGCCATCAAGGTGGTCAGCGTTCGCGGCACGGCTTACGACCCGGTGGCCGGCGAGGGCGGGGCAGCCAACGTCGAGCCGGTGGATGGCGCCCACAACGCCGGCCTGTCCAGCTTTGAGGGCGAGGAACTCGCCAAATCCGAACGGCCCGAGCTGACTGCGGCGGGCATCATAATCTCCGGCGGCCGCGGCATGGGCAGCGGCGAGAACTTCGAGTTGCTCGATGGCATCGCCGACAAGCTCGGCGCCGCCATCGGTGCCTCCCGGGCCGCCGTTGACGCAGGTTTCGTGCCCAACGACATGCAGGTGGGCCAGACCGGCAAGATCGTCGCCCCGGAACTCTATATCGCCGTCGGCATCTCCGGCGCAATCCAGCACCTGGCCGGCATGAAGGACTCGAAGACCATCGTCGCCATCAACAAGGACGAAGACGCCCCCATCTTCCAGGTGGCGGATTACGGGCTCGTCGCCGACCTCTTCCAGGCTCTCCCGGAACTGGAAGCTCTGCTATAGTTTCCGGCAACGGCGGCGGGGGGTCTGCTCGTTGGCCATCTACGAAATGAACGAAGGCCGCATGCTGCGGGTGGCCCGCAGCGTCGACGGCCGGCTGCGACAGAGCTATTTCAGCCTGATCGGCATCCCGAAGCGGCAACAGCGCGAGGTCCGGAAACAGGCCCTGGCCCTCGATGAGAAGTGGGAACGGGATCAGCTCAAGGCGAGAGACAAGCGCGTACGGGCAGCGGCCGCCCCCCGCAACCACTCGACCGGGGTGCGTGGCATCAATCTCATTTACCGTCCGTCTCCCGCGTTTCGCGTACAAGTGCAGGTGGACGGCTTCTCCTACGTCCGTGAGTTCTCCGTCAACGAGCTAGGCGTGGAGAAGGCCTGGCGCGCCGCCGCCCGGTACCTTTCCGAATGCCGCGGGTACAAGCGCACGCCGCGAGCCTGGACCGCGAGTATCCCGAAGGTACCGAAGCGCCGCCCGAAACGTCGCCGTTGAGCGCTCCTTCACCCAACCTGTGCGAATTGCTGGAAGGCCGCGGCAGCAAAGCTGGTTCACCCTGCATTCGCCACTTTGAATCCTTCGAGGGAAATCGCCTACAGTGAAAAAATTTCCAAACTAGTTGCCAACGTCTTGTAGAACTGGAAGAGGGGTTAATCATGTGGAATCACCTGTTGGCGGCGCTGTCCGCCGTCGTGCTGTGCGCGCCGGTCCTCGCCCAGGACGAGGACTCGACGCCGGGGTTCAACGAAGCCACCTTCAAGGGCCTTGAATTGCGCGGGATCGGGCCCGCATTCATGTCGGGACGAATCTCCGACATTGTCATCCACCCGGACAACAACAACGTCTGGTACGTGGCTGTGGGCAGCGGCAATGTCTGGAAGACCGTTAACTCGGGTACGACCTGGACACCGATATTCGACGATCAGGGCTCGTATTCCATCGGCGCGATTACGCTGGACCCCAATAACCCGAACGTTGTCTGGGTGGGTACCGGCGAAAACGTCAGCGGGCGTCATGCCGGCTATGGCGACGGCGTCTATCGCAGCCGGGACGGCGGCAAGAACTGGGAGAACATGGGCCTGGAGGCGTCCGAGCGGGTCGGCATGATCCGGATTGACCCGAGGGACTCGGACACGGTTTTCGTCGCAGCGCAGGGTCCGCTGTGGTCGGGCGGCGGTGAACGCGGCCTCTACAAGTCTACCGACGGCGGCGAAAACTGGCGCAAGGTGCTGGGAGACGGGCTCGGCAACACCGACGAGGACGACCGGTACACCGGCGTTTCGGAAGTGCACATGGATCCGCGCAACCCTGATGTCATGTATGCCGTTTCGTGGCAGCGGCTGCGCAACGTCGCGGTGCTGATCGACGGTGGTCCCGGCACGGGCATCCACAAGTCGGTCGACGGCGGCGAGACCTGGCGTAAGCTGGAGAAGGGGCTTCCGGACGCCATGATGGGCAAGACCGGCCTGGCCGTCAGCCCGCAGAATCCCGACGTGATCTACGCCACGATCGAGCTCGACAACCGCACGGGCGGTTTCTGGCGCTCGGCCGACGGCGGCGAGACCTGGGAGAAGATGAACGACTACCTGTCCGGCGGCACGGGTCCGCATTACTACCAGGAGATTTTTGCCAGCCCGCACGCTTTCGATCGTGTCTACCAGATGGACGTGCACCTGCACCGCACGGATAACGGCGGTAAGGACTTCGTCAGAATGGAGCACGAAACCAAGCACGTAGACCATCATGCGATGGCGTTTCGTGCGGACGACCCGAACTATCTGATCCTTGGCAACGACGGTGGCATTTACGAGAGTTTCGACCTCGGCGAAACCTGGAAATACGTTGCGAACCTGCCCATTACGCAGTTCTACAAGGTGGCCGTCGACTACGACGAACCGTTCTACAACATCTACGGCGGGACGCAGGACAACAACAGCCAGGGCGGGCCTTCGCAAACCTGGGATGCGTCGGGAATCCGCAATGCAGACTGGTTTGTTACGCTCTTCGGTGACGGCCATCAGTCCGCGGTGGATCCAAACAATCCGGACATCGTCTACGCGGAGTGGCAGCAGGGCAACCTGACCCGCTACGACCGGCGCACCGGAGAGATCACCTATATCCGTCCACAGGCGCGCGAGGGCGAACCGCCCGATCGCTACAACTGGGACGCCCCGATCCTGATCAGTCCGCACGATTCGAAGACGCTGTTTTTCGCGTCGCAGCGCGTGTGGCGAAGCGATGACCATGGCGACACCTGGACGGCGATCAGCGGTGATCTGACACGCGACGAAGACCGCGTCAGCCTGCCGGTCATGGGCCGCACCTGGAGTTATGATGCGCCGCGCGACCTGTGGGCCATGTCCAGCTACAACACGATCGTCAACATTTCCCAGTCACCGATCGATCCGGACGTACTGTACGCGGGCTCCGACGACGGGCTGATCAGCATCACCGGGGATGGCGGCGAAACCTGGCGCACCATTGACGAGCTACCGGGTGTGCCGGACCGGTTCTTCGTCAATGACATCAAGGCGGATCTGCACGATGCCGACACCGTCTACGCCGTCGTCGACGATCACAAGGCCGGCGATTTTGCGCCCTACATCCTGAAGAGCGAGAACCGCGGCCGAAGCTGGCGCAGCATCTCGGGCAACCTGCCCGAACGCCATGTGCTCTGGCGCGTGGTGCAGGACCACGTCGAGCCGGACCTGTTGTTCGTCGGCACCGAATTCGGCTTGTTCTTCACGGTTGACAGCGGTGGTTCCTGGACCAAGCTCAAGGGCGGCACCCCCAACATTCCGTTCCGCGACCTCGCGATTCAGCAGCGTGAGAACGACGTCGTGGGTGCGACCTTCGGACGCAGCTTCTATGTTCTGGACGACTATTCGCCACTGCGGCAGGTCAATGCGGACATGCTGCAGAGCGACAACGTGCTGTTCGATGTTGCCGATGCGCTCTGGTACGTTCCGAAACGTTCGCTGGGCTGTGCATCGCCGGGCTGTCAGGCGTTCCAGGGCGACAGCTATTTCATGGCGCCAAACCCGGAATTCGGGGCAATCTTCACGTACTACCTGGCCGAGGGTTTCAAGAGCGGCAAGGACGTTCGTCGTGAGGCCGAGAAAAAACTCGAGGCTGAGAACGAGGATGTCGCGGCGGCGGACTGGGACACGATTCTCGGCGAAGAGCGGGAAGATGAACCGGCCATCGTCTTCACGGTGACCGATAACGACGGCAACGTGGTGCGACAGATCGAGGCGCCCGCCGATGCCGGCTTCCATCGCGTTGCGTGGGACCTCAGGTACCCGGCATTGCAGCCATGGCCATGGTCTCCGGAACTGGACGATAGCAACTCCGGCGGCGGCGTTCTGGTTGCCCCGGGAACCTTTACCGTGCGAATGCAGGTTCGTGAAGACGGCGATGTCAGCGCGATCGGGGATGCGCAGTCGTTCGAAGTCACATCGATTCGTCCGGACCCGGTCTTGCCGGGCAGCCCGCAGGAACAACGCGTCATCTTCGACTCGCAGGTTGCGGAGCTGTCGCGTGCGGCGAACGGTACAGGCGCTGCCATCGAGGCGGTGATACAGGAGCTTGATGCGGTCAAAGCGACCCTCAATCGCTCACTGACCGACGGGTCGTTGTACGAACGCGCCAACTCGATTCAGCAAAACCTCAAAATCCAGCGCGATCGCCTGAGCGGCAATGCCAAACGGATGGAGTACCTGGACGAGGACGAGATGACGGTCTCCGCACGCCTCTGGCATGCGGGCTTCGAATTCTCGCTCGGGGCCTACGGCCCGACGCCGGAGCAGCGTGATTCCCTGCGCATCGGTCGCGCACTCTACGACGAGGTCGTCGCGGAGCTCGATCAACTCGTGAACGAAGAGTACGCGGGCCTCAAGCAAGCGATGGACACCGCGAGAGTGCCCTGGACCCCGGGCAGGAGCATTCAGCCGTAAGCGGCCGTCGGCTTCAGCGCCAGCCAGGGTGCGAAGCAGAATAGGGTTGTGGCCGGCTTGAAGTTGCCGATGTAGCGGAACAGGCGCATGCCTGCACGCCCCCGTTGCTTCAGGCGGAACCGGGCGTCCGTTTCGCGGTGAACCAGGTGACGGGCTGCGAGTGATCGTGCACGCCGCCTGCGACATCGAGCACCAGTGCGAACAGCGCCATCCTGACGATCACGCCGTTATCCGTCTGCCTGAAGATGGCCAGGTTCGGATTTTCGTCGAGATCCTCGTCGAGTTCCTGGGCGGCGCTGCGCGAGTCCCGGGGCAGGGGATGCATGATGACCGTATTGGGCTCGCAGTGCTGCGTATAGACCGCCTGGTTCAGCCGGAACAGGCCCCGGTAGCGGTCCGCTTCGTCCTGATTGGGAAAACGCTCTTCCTGGGTACGGGTGACGTAAAGAATGTCGACGTTGTGGATCCCGGCCTCGAGTTCGTGGAAGGAGAGCACGCGGTGCCTCTTGGCGGCCAGTCCATCGGCTATGCCGGGCGGAATTTCCAGCTCGGGCGGCGATACGAGGTGATAGGCGATGTCGTCGTAATGCCCGAGTAGCTTGCACAACGAATGTACGGCCCGCCCGTACCGCAAGTCGCCAATCAGGGCGATGCGCAAGCCGTCGATGCCCTTGCCGTGTCCCGCCATTTCCTGCTTGATGGTGTAGAGGTCAAGCAGCGCCTGACTGGGGTGTTCGTTGGGGCCGTCGCCCGCGTTGAGGACGGGCACGCGGCTCGCCTGGGCGAACTCTTCAACGGAACCGGCCTCGGGATGGCGCATGACGATTACATCGCTGTAGCCGGAGAGCACCCGGGCCGTATCGTGCAGCGACTCACCCTTGGCGAGCGATGACGCCTTGACCTCCGTCGTTTCGCGCACCTCCCCGCCGAGCAGGTTGAACGCGGAGCCGAAGGAGATGCGCGTACGCGTCGAGGGCTCGAAGAACATGTTCGACAGGATGGCGCCCTGCAGCACCCGGGTGACGCGGGAGCGCGTGGCGTATGGCCGCAGGTCGTCCGCTACCGCGAAAATCCGTTCGATGTCGCTGCGGTCGAACTGATCCACGGACAGGATGTGTGCGCCGACGAACTGCAACTGGACCTCCGGGGGCGGTACGCCGAAAGGAAGGATACGCCAACCCCGGCACGCTGTCCCACCGGGTCGCAAGCGCCTGCGTTCATCCAAGAATCAGGCGATTAGCGTATGATGGCCGAGACGGAACCAACGGCGATTCCAGCGTTCCAAAAGTGGGGTTCAGACGATTCTTCGATGAGCGATCTCGCCCAGGACCAGTTTGAGGAAAACGCTGACTCTGCGCCCACGGAGGCGGCGAGCCTGCCGTTCGCTTTCGCGAGGCGGTTCGGCGTCGTGATCACCGATGCCGATCTGGGTCCCGACCGTGTCGAACTGGTGAGCAGGGGACAGCCCGGGCTGACCACGCTGGCCGAAGTGAAGCGGCACACCCGGCAGAAACTGTTGCTGCGCATTGTCGGGGATGAAGAATTCGAGCAGGTGCTCACCTCCGCATACGCACGCGATGCTTCCGGCGCGCGGCAGATGGTCGAGGACCTGGGCGACGAAATGGACCTGGCGGCGCTGGCGGATTCCGTTCCGGAGACCGAAGACCTTCTCGAACAGAGCGACGATGCACCCATCATCCGTCTCATCAACGCCTTGTTGACGGAAGCGATCCGCGAGAACGCCTCCGACATCCACATCGAGACCTTCGAGAAGAACCTGGTCGTGCGTTTCCGCGTCGATGGCGTGATGCGGGAAGTCGTGCAGCCGAAGCGGGAACTGGCGCCGCTCCTCGTGTCCCGCATCAAGGTCATGGGCAAACTGGATATCGCCGAAAAACGCATCCCGCAGGACGGCCGCATCGGCCTCAGGATCGGTGGCCGCGAGGTCGACGTCAGGGTTTCCACCATGCCGGCGAGCAACGGCGAACGCGTGGTGCTGAGGCTGCTCGACAAGCAGGCCGGACGGCTCTCGCTGCCCAATCTCGGCATGTCCGGTACCGACCTGTCGCGCATTCGCGATGTCGTGCACCGGCCGCACGGAATTCTGCTGGTAACGGGTCCCACCGGTTCGGGCAAGACGACGACCCTGTATGCCTCCCTGTCCGAACTCTCGACACGCACGATCAATATCCTGACGGTGGAGGATCCCATCGAGTACAACCTGGCGGGAATCGGCCAGACCCAGGTCAACACCAAGGCGGACATGACCTTCGCGCGGGGCTTGAGAGCCATACTGCGCCAGGACCCGGACGTTGTCATGGTGGGGGAGATCCGTGACCTGGAAACCGCCGAGATCGCCGTGCAGGCCAGCCTCACCGGCCACCTGGTCATGTCCACCCTGCACACGAACACGGCGGTCGGGGCAGTGACCAGGCTGATGGACATGGGCGTCGAACCCTTCCTGCTGTCGTCGAGCCTTGTCGGTTGCCTGGCCCAGCGGCTGGTACGGGTGCTCTGTCCCGATTGCCGCCGCCAGCGGCCTGCCAGCCAGACGGAACTCGAGTTCCTCGCCGAGGGTTCGGCCATTGTCTTCGAAGCACGGGGATGCGATCTGTGCGGCCAGTCCGGCTACCGCGGCAGGACCGGCATCTATGAACTGGTTGTCATCGACGAAGCGATGCGCGAACTGATCCATGGCAGGGCTTCGGAACAGGAACTGGTGCGGCACGCCCGCCGAACCTGTCCGAGCATTCGCGAGGACGGCAAGAACAAGATTCTCGCCGGCATCACCTCGGTTCAGGAAGTACTGAGGGTCACACTTGACGAGTAGGGCGCAGATAGGGCGGTCGCGCCGCGGCGGTCCCGTCCTGCCTTACGGCTGATGGCCGCGTTCGAATACACGGCCCTCGATGCCCGAGGCAAGCGGTTGAAGGGCGTGCTGGAAGCCGACAACGTTCGCCAGATTCGCCAACTGCTGCGCGACCAGGGGCTGTTCCCCCTCGGCGTCGACCTCGCCGCGCAAACCGGCCCCGCATCGGGCCGGCAGTCGTTGTTCTCGTTTGCGCGTGGCCTGAGCGGGCTCGACCGGGTTCTGGTCACCCGCCAGCTTGCAACCCTGATCGGAGCGGGGCTGCCCGTCGAAGAGGCATTGAACGCGGTGGCCCGCCAGTCCGAGAAGCAGCATGTGATCGCCCTTGTCATGGGCGTGCGCAGCCGGGTTCTGGAGGGGCGCTCGCTGGCATCGAGCCTCGGGGACTTCCCGTCGAGCTTCAATGCGCTCTACTGCTCTTCGGTAGCCGCCGGAGAACAGTCCGGCTACCTCGACCGGGTGCTCGACAACCTGGCCGGCTACATCGAGCGCCAGTTCGAGTCGCGCCGCGGCGTTGAGATGGCCCTGATGTATCCGATCATCCTGTTCGCGCTGGCGGTGCTCATCGTGGGCGCCCTGATGGTCTACGTCGTGCCCGACATGGTGCGGGTACTCGAGAATATGGGCCGGGAGTTGCCGGGGATCACGCGCTTCCTGATCGGCGCCTCGGAATTTGCCCAGGCCTGGTGGTGGATCCTCCTGGCCGCGGCTGCCGCTGCCGTGCTCGGAGTCCGCTGGCTGTTGCGCCGGGAGGCCGCTCGCCTCGCCTGGGACCGCCAGAAACTGCACCTGCCCCTGGTCAAGCGCATCACGCGCAGCAGCAACGCCGCGCGCTACGCCAACACGCTCAGCATCCTGAACGGCAGCGGCGTTCCCCTGGTCGAAGCCATGCGCATCGCCAGCGAAGTGGTCTCCAACGCCTGGTTGCGACGGCGGCTGGCCGATGCCACCAGACGCGTCAGCGAGGGCGCCAGCCTGCGCATGGGGCTCGAGAGAGTGGGTTACTTTCCCCCCATGCTGCTGCACATGGTCGCGAGCGGCGAGTCGTCCGGGGAACTCGATACGATGCTCGACCGGGTGGCCCTTTACCAGCAGGCCGAAGTGGAGCGCATCGTCGCCACCCTGGTGACGCTGCTGCAGCCGCTCATGCTGCTGTTGATGGGCGGGCTGGTGATGTTTATCGTGATGGCCGTGCTTCTGCCCATTCTCAACATGAATCAGCTCCTGTAGTGCCTGCTTGCCGCCAAAGGAAAGGAGAGTATCGATGAACAACGCCAACCGGAGCCACCGCTCCCGCGCTTCCAACAACGTTCACAGGCCCCGGGGCTTCACGCTGATCGAGATCCTCGTGGTGGTGGTCATCATCGGCATTCTGGGTGCGGTCATCGTCCCCAACCTGCTTTCGCGCCCCGACCAGGCGCGCATTACCGCAGCCCAGACCGACCTGCGCCAGCTTGCCAACGCGCTCGACATCTACCGCCTCGACAACTTTCACTACCCGTCCACGGAGCAGGGGCTCGACGCGCTCGTCGACCGGCCCGCGGGTTTTCCGGAACCCAAGAACTGGAATCCCGACGGGTACATCAAGGCGTTGCCGTCCGACCCCTGGGGCTCACCGTACATCTACGAGCGGCGCAGCACCGATTTCACCCTGTTCTCCCTTGGCGCCGATGGCGTCGAAGGTGGAGAAGGGCCGAATGCGGATGTCCACCTGGAAGGAAGCTAGGCGCCCGCCCATCGAACGCCGCCGCGCAAACGGCTTCACGCTGCTCGAGTTGCTGGTGGTCCTGGTCATCTTCCTGGTGCTGACCGGCACCGTGGTGCTCGGCTTCACCGGGGCCGACGAAGAGCAGGAACTGCGCGGCATGGCCGAGCGCATCGGCGCGCGCATCGAACTGGCGCGCCAATATTCCCTGCAGCGAAACCGGGAGTGGGGGGTATTCGTCGAGGCGGACGAGTACCGCTTCGCCGAACTGGACACGGCACAGGGCCAGTGGGTGGACCAGGCCTACCGGCCGTTCATTGCCGACAGCCTCACGCCACGCGTCGCCTTCCGTGTGGAGATCGAAGGTTTTGACCGCGAGCAGTTCGGGGTCGACCACGAGGACATGCCGAACATCATCCTGTTCTCGAGCGGCGAAGTGACGCCCTTCAAGTGGTATCTGGATCCCGTCTGGGACGCGCCACCCTGGGTCGTTTCCAGCGACGGGCTGGAGGAGGCCCGCCTCGACCGCGAAGGCGGGCGCCGCTGAGCCATGCGAGTCGGGAAGCCGGCGCGCCGGGACGCTGACGCGCAAACAGCAGCACAATAGCAACTTCTCTTTTATTTTCAGTGATTTAAGATCTAGTGTCCAGCCCCGGTACTGCTTTCGGCATCGTCGTTTTCGGGAGAACTGGAGCAACTCTGTGTCTGTGCGTGCAACCGAATGCGTAAGCGTTCGGTCGTCCCGTGACGGATAGCTTTTGGGGCTGGTAACGGTTTCC
>JAPPHD010000146.1 GCA_028821125.1 Gammaproteobacteria bacterium | reverse complement strand
CTCACCCTGCCCGTTCGATGGGCTCCATCGAGTTGGTGAGCGATGCGGGCTAGGGGCGAGTTGGACACCATGATCGGGGCAAGATCCACTCGGCCTTGCGGATCGACGCCGGCGACCCTGAACGCCATGTCGCCGAGTGCGGTTAGCCGTGCGGAGCGCACCGACCGTGCGTGAGCGCACCGGTCCGCTGCACCACCTGACGGTCGTCGACTGCACGATGAATCTTGCCGGCCCATACGGCACGGCGCTGCTGGCCGATCTCGGGGCGGATGTCATCAAGGTCGAGCCGCCGCAGGGGGACGCCAGCCGCCACGCGCCGCCCCGGGTGCCCGACTCGGCGCCGCCCGGCGCGGAAGAGCCTGCCGGCGTGGACTTCGGCGGGTACTTCGCGAGCATCAACCGCAACAAGCGGAGCATCGTGCTGGACCTGAAGGAAGCGGCGGACCGGGACGTTCTGCTGGCCTTGTGCGAGCGGGCTGACGCCATCGTCGAGAACATGCGCGACGGTGTGATGGACCGCCTGGGCGTCGGCTACGAGACCGTCCGCGCGTGCAACCCGAAGATCGTCTACGCCTGCATCCGCGGCTTCGGAGACCGGCGCACCGGCGCGAGCGCCTACGTCGACCGCCCGGCGTACGACATCGTCGCGCAGAGCATGGGCGGCCATGTGCACATCACCGGCGGCAAAGGGACCGGGGGGGTCCCGGCGGGAGCGAGTGTCGGCGACATCTTCCCGGGCACGCTGATGGCCCTCGGCCTGGTGTCGGCGGTCGCCAACGCGAAGGAGACGGGAGTCGGCCAGTTTCTCGACGTCGCGATGTACGACGCCGTGCTGGCCATGTCGGAGACGATCGTCTGCAACTACGGTTTCGACCGGACGGAGCTGGGCCCGCGGGGATCGCACCACCCGAATCTCATGCCCTTCGGGCTGTTCCGGGCGAAGGACGGCGGCGTGGCGATCGCCGCCCCCGGCGCCAAGCACTGGACCGCCCTCTGCGAGATCATGGAGCGACCGGATCTGATCGACGACCCGCGCACGCGCAATACGTTCGTGCGGCGGGAGAACCAGGCGTTGGTCGAGGGCGAGATCAACGCCTGGACCGAGACCCGCACCCGCGCGGAGATCGTCGAGAGACTCGCACCACACCTGCCGTGCGGCCCCGTGAACCGGGCCTCCGACATCTTCGCCGACCCGCACGTCGCCGCCCGCGGGATGATCACCGAGTTCGATCTACCGGGCGACAATCCCAAGGTGGCGATCGTGGGGAACCCGATCAAGTTCACCGAGACGCCGGTCGGTTTCTACCGTCGCCCGCCGCTGCTCGGCGAGCACACCGAGGAGATTCTGAAGCAGTTCGGCATACGCAGGCGCTGACCCGGCTGCCTACCGCCTGGCCGGTTTGCCCAGCAGGCGGTCGGACACGATGCGGAGCTGGATCTCGGAGGTGCCCTCGAAGATCTTGGTCAGCCGGGCGTCCCGCCAGTAACGCTCGACAGGATGCAGCTTCGTGTAACCCGCTCCGCCGAAGATCTGCAGCGCATCCGAGGTGACGCGTTCCGCCATCTCGCTCGCGAACCACTTGATCATCGACGCGTCCTTGTCCGAGCCGCGGCCGGCGTCGATCTCGGCGGCGGCGTGGTACATGAGCTGCCGCGCGGCCTCGATCTCCGACGCCATGCGGGCGAGCTTGAAACGCGTCTCCTGGAACTCCGAGATGGGCTGGCCGAACTGCACGCGCTCCTTCGAGTAGGCGATGGCGTCCTCCAGCGCGCCCCACGCGAGTCCGATCGACCGCGCCGCCGTGTGCACGCGCGGGACCGACAGCGCCGCGAGCTGGCCCCGCGACCGCCGGCCCCCGCCACTGCCGGATGGCGTCGTTGCGTCCGGCAGCGGGCCGGCGATGTTCTCTTTCGGCGCGCGCACGCCCTCGAAGCGGAGTTCCCAGGTCTTCCAGCCGAAGTAACCGATCTTCGGGATCGGGTTGCCGGAGCAGTTCTCCGGCAACTCGCCCCGCGGCTTTTCGACCGCGATGGTGCGGATGCCGGACCCCCGCGCGCCCTCGACGCGGCACAGGACGTTGATGAGGTCCGCGCCGTCGGCGAACGTGCACCAGTACCTGTTGCCGGTGATGACCCAATGGTCGCCGTCGAGCACGGCGCGCGTCCGGATGCCGCCGTACAGGTCGGAGCCGGCCTCCGGCTCGGAGAGCGCCGCCGCCAGAAGGTAGTCGCCCGCCGCGGCGCGCTGTGTCAGCTCGACTCGCTTCTGCAGTGGCCAGTTCACCATGTGCATCAGGCTGCCGGCGCGGGCGATGATACTGGCGCAGCTCATCCAGCCCCGCGCCCGTTCCTCCGAGACGATCACGGTTGAATGTGCAAGGGTTTCCCTCGCATTCCGCCTGTATTTCCCGCTTTACCGCGACATTCATGATCTTCGTGACCACGAAAATCTGTTCAACAGCGAGAAAACTGCATTCGACCGGGGCAAAGACCACTTGAATGGCTTGCCTCGCATTGGCTTCCGTTAACGCGAAAGAACGCGCAGCGGTTCCCGTCCGTTCACCACCACCCCCGGAACCACCGCACCCGGCCATCGAGAGAATATGGCAGTCGTCGTACGAGGGGAACAAGAGAATTGCTCGGACAGGGGAAGTTGGAAGCGGTTGTCGGACCAGGAAAACAGCGCCCCCTTGGGCCTGGACGTTGATCGGTGGGAGGCGGCCACATTTGCCGGAGTGGCCCGGGCGACATCGAACTCGGTCAGCTTCCCACCTTGGAGGTCGTCAGCCCGACAAAGCCGATCGACCGGATGGACGCAATGATTGTGCGCAGTGCATCATGCCGCTACCGTCGCGGCGTTCAATAGGAATTCCCCGGCATGAACCTGTTTGAACTCGGCGCCTTGCTTGTCGGTCTGTCTGCCCTGTTCGGCTACATCAACTACCGCTATCTGAGCGTGCCGCAACCCATCGGCATGGTGCTCATTGCACTCGTTGCCTCGTTGGCGCTTCTGATCGTCGAAACCGTTATACCTGCCGCGAACGTCGACGCCCTGATCGTGGATGTTCTGGGGGAGATCGACTTCCACGACACGCTCATGCACGGCATGCTGAGTTTCCTCCTGTTTGCGGGTGCGCTGCACGTGGACGTGGCGGCGTTGAGGAATCGGTTTCGCACGATCGGGCTGATGGCGACCGCCGGTACGTTTGTCTCCACTCTGTTTATCGGCTCGGGCACCTGGTTGCTGGCGGACTGGTTCGGACAGCCCATTCCCTTCGTTTGGGCACTGGTCTTCGGCGCCCTGATCAGTCCAACCGACCCGGTCGCGGTACTGGCCCTGTTCAACACCGTCCCCGTGCCACCGTCATTGAAGGTGACGTTGGCGGGAGAGTCCCTGTTCAATGACGGTGTGGGCGTTGTCGTCTTCACGATCCTGCTCGGCGTCGCCCTGCATGGCGGTAGCCCGAGCGTTTCTCACGTCCTTGAGTTGTTCGCGGCAGAAATCCTCGGCGGCGTGGTGCTGGGGCTGGCCGCAGGGTATGTGTGCTACCGCCTGCTGCATGGGCTGTTTGAACTCAATCTGCAGGTATTGATTACCCTGGCCGCCGTCACGGTCTGTTACGCGGCAGCGATTCGACTCGATGCCAGCGGTCCGATCGCCATGGTTGTCGCTGGGCTGTTCATTGGCAACGCCGGCATGAAATACGCGTTGACCGAAGGCTCGCGCGAGTATCTGCAGCAGTTCTGGTCGTTGCTCGATGAGATCCTGAATTCGATCCTTTTTCTGCTGATCGGTCTGGAAGTTCTGATCATTGCAAGGAGCGGGTTTGAATTCTGGATGGCTTTGGTGGTGATCCCGATCGCCCTTGCAGGGCGCTGGCTGAGCGTGTTCCTGTCCGTTCTGGCGATGCGCCGGTGGGAGGCGTATACGGCGGGTACCGTGCCGATCCTGACATGGGGTGGGCTGCGTGGCGGCATAGCCGTTGCGCTGGCGTTGTCGCTTCCGCTCAATGACGTTCGGCCGGCCGTACTCAGCATCACCTATGCGGTGGTGCTGTTTTCCATCATCGTCCAGGGACTGTCGGTCACTCGGCTGGTGCGAAGCTTCGTGCCGGCACAATCGGTGCGTTCGGAGCAGGCACCTGTCGTGCAGGCTCCCGGCATTCAGGAGTCTGACGAACGGGGCGCCAGGGGTGGTTCGTCGGCCACCGGGAAGTAGCGATTCAGGTCACCCTTGCCACCCTGGCTTCGCGCGGTTTCCGAGGGTCGAAGCAGCGAATGCAGGGATCGGGACATCGCTTCTGGGACACCGCTGACATCGGGATGATCGAGCGTCAATCCTCAGAGTGCGTAGCGCAGCGAGAGCCGGAAGCCGTGGCCCTTGAGGTCCGCCCGCGTCTCCGCAAGAACGAGCCGTAAAGGCTCCCGGCTTCCGTCGTTCCATGTCACGCGGCCCGGTCCCCGCCCGGTCTGCACGGTACCAAGGTCGCTGTACCGCCAGGAAAGCTCGAGCGTCGTTCTCGCGCTCAGGGCCGTGGCGACGCCGGCCGTCACCGTCCAGGCGAAGCCGCCCCGGCTTCCGCCCGGCACGACGGTCGTCGTTCTGGGAAAGAACATGTGGGTGTCGCCGATTCGGGTGCGCGCGATTCCGGCGCCCGCGCCGACCAGGAGCTCCAGAGAGCCGATTTTCGGCAGTCAAGGGTCCGCCATGTCGATATAGGCCGCGACCATCCCGGACAGCGACGATGCGTCCGCAGCAACCGACTGCCGGGGCCCGGGCGCGAGAAAATTGGCCATTCCCTCGAATTCGAAATGGGGACGGTACTCCCCGACGATCTCCAGCCGCACCGTGGAATACGCGGCATAGCCGAGCCCTGCTTAGAGGGCAGGCAGGGGTGGGGCCCCGATTCCGCTTGGATGCTTGGGCGGGGAGCACTGAACCAACCGATCGCGGAAGAGTCGGTCGCGAGGATGAGGGTGCCCTGTCTCACCCGACCCCACGCACGCAGGCTCATGCCCGGCTCACAGCGTCTGAGCAGGATGGCTGCGATGGGACACCGTCCGCGGTCCGGGAAAACCGGGCGTTGGGCCACCCGAAACGCGCTACTTACGGGTTTGAGCCGGAATCCTTGCAGCTGCACAACCAACCACCGTTCGTGCGCGGAGCCGGACCGTTCAGTCTTCGGTCGACGGACCCGGTGAGACGATGAACTCCGAGTAGACGTCGAGCAATTCGGGCCGCTCGAAATGCAGGAAGTGACCGACGCCGTCAATGAGACGACACTCGCAGTCGGGAATCAGTTCTTTGGCGATCCACATGTCGTCGAGATCGACGATGGCGTCGTCGGCGCCGTTGACTATGAGCGTGCGCGCAGCAATCCGGGTCAGATCGACGGCCTCCTCGAGACGGCCGAGCGCAAGTATGTTCCGGCAGTGTTCGTAGAACACCTCTGCGTCCGCGTCGTTCAGGCGGTGGAACTGGGCAACGATCTGTCGTTTGTACACGTCCCCGACCTGCTGGCCGAACATCTCCAGGACGAGGTCCGCACCACGGCGGTAGTCGCGCTGCCGGTAGAGATCGAGTGCGCGGCGCACGAGGGTTTGCACCAGGGCGTTGGTCTTCATGCCGAAACTGCTCAGGACGAGTTGTTGTACGGCATCGGGGCGCTCGGCCGCGTACGCCGCCGCAATGGCCGTACCCCAGGAGGCCCCGGCCAGGGTCAGCTCGTTACCCGTGTGCGTCTCTTCGATCAACGCGTGCACCACGTCCACTTGTTCACGCACGGTCACCCGCGCGGTTCCGGTACGGATCTCGGAGCGGCCGATGCCGGGCATGTCGAAGATGACCACCGAAAAACGATCCATGAATCGCTTTACCACGGTTCGCCAGATCGCCATCGTCTGCAACGCGCCACTGACGCACATCAGCGTGCGTTCGCTGTCGCCGTACTTGCGGTATGGGATCCGGAATCGTCCGGTGCGCAACGTGCCTCTTGTCGTCTTCACGGCACGTTTGCGGCAGGCCGAAGCACGGCCGCCGCGCGAGCGGTTGCCTGCCGTCGCTTCCAATCGAACCAGCGGTCAGGCGCAATCCGGTTGGCGAGGCGATCGATCGGCGAGAGGGCAACGAGATTGAACGCGCCCTCAAGGCGTTGGGATAGCCGAGGACCCATCGCGCGAAACGACAGACCCATGCCGGCATCCGCATAGTGGACTTCGTGCCAATAGCCGCTCGGCATGAACAGGGTCTGGCCGGGATGCAGCAGGAACTCGTAACCGCGCACCTGGGCCAGTGCCGGAAAGGTACCGTAGTCGGGCTGGTCGAGATCGACGTAACTCCGCACCGTGAATGGATGCCGGCCGAGCGCTCGCGATTGCTCCGGGTCAAACAGGCGCACTCGACGTCGGCCCGTAATCGCTGTATGCAGTACGCAGCCCATGTCGATGTCGTAATGTAGGGGAGTGGTCGAGCCGCGGCAGCCGAAAAAGGCATGGACGAATCGCCTCGACCAGCGCGGGCCCAGATCGGGTAGCGGGACTTCGTTCAGCAACTCCGGAGTGTGGCGTGAGATGTTATACAGAAAGAGCCGCAGATCACGCCCCTCGCGGAGGGTCAGCCTGAGAAACTGGGCGAAGGACATGGTCGTGACGCCTTTCATGTAGTTGGGTCCTGGGTCCCCGAAAGTGGCATCGCAGACTCGCACCAACCTGGCACCGAAGCGGTCGCTCAATCGCTCCGGCGACCAGTTGCGGAGGGCCGGCCAGTCGCTCGCCAGATCGTGAATCACTACCGGCGTCTGCCGGGCGATGTGGTGCAGCAGGCGCTTGCCTCCATCCTGACGGACGGAAATCGCTTCCAGTTCGCGGGAATACGGGGTCGACGCAACGGGGGCGCGGCACGCGGAGCGCTCGGTTCCAACGGGGGGCGTCTGGGGGCAGGGTCTACTCGGCAAGGTCAACGCCCGACACTTGCGCCACGTCGATGCCCTGCACACGGAGAGGCTGTCTGTTGGTTCTGTTGGTGACGATAGAAAAGGGATTCATCTGCCCATGGTGTAAGGCGCGTGCGCATGGACTCCTGCTGCTCTCTCTACGCGATTATGCAGGATTTGGACGTATACTGCCGCTGCAATGGAGGAAAAGACCGTCCGCAATCAAAGGGTGGGCATCGATGACACGATGACCCAATCACGCGCAGCTTTGATGGCCACCGTTCGCGCGCCCGCGTCCCGATGCAGGCCGATCCCAGGTAGCAGGCGAATCCGCCGTGGGACGAAGTTCCTGGCATACCTCCTGCGCCGCGCCGTATTCTGGTTCGGTTTCTACGTGCGCCCGCCCGTTCACTGGTTCCTTGCCCGTTTTTCAGAGGTCGGCAATCCGCCCGTGTTCGAACGCAGTGTATTCGATTGGGTCGAACGCTTGGAAGATCAGTGGGAAGCCTTGCGGGACGAGGCTCTCGCGGTGCTCGAACGGCCGGCGGACCTGCCTGCGCTGCGCGAGGTCTCGCCCGATCACGTTCGGATCGCGACGGACGAGAAATGGAAAGTGTTCTTTCTGATCGGCTACGGATACGAGGTGAAGGCGAACACGGCGCGTTGCCCGGTGACCATTGCGGCGGTCAAATCCGTACCCGGCTTGATTTCGGCGTTTTTTTCCGTGCACGGCCCAGGGACTCATCTGCCGTCGCACTACGGTCCCACCAACGGCATGATCACCTGCCATCTCGGCTTGATCGTACCCAGGGATGGCCAAGCCTGCCGGATAGCCATCGACGGCAAGGACTATTGCTGGGAGGAAGGCAAGTGTCTGATTTTCGACGACACCTACAATCACGAAGTCTGGAACGACACCAATGAAAACCGCGTCGTGCTGCTGATGCATGTGGAACGGCCCATGCGCCAGCCGGGCAAGGCGGTGGCCGATGGGCTGTTGTGGCTGGTCACCAAGAGTCCTTTTGTTCAGGCAACGCGCAAGGCCCTCGACGATTGGGCCATGCGTGGTTAGCTTTTCCGGCAGCGGCGTCGCACCTCGTTCAAGGCTCGATTGCCTGACGGGCCGGGGTGCGGTCTGTCCAATCGCTCAACCCAGTACCCGGAACCGTTAAAACGTTCCGTACGCAGGGACGGCCCTGCGGGCAACCCGGCGGAAGACTCTTGTCGGTGCGCCGCGTTTCACGGTCGCGTTGCCGGCCGCTGCCCGTCCCTCGCCGATGCGTTCCACGCGTTCAACTGACCGCGCAACTCCCCTCTGAATTCCGAAAACTCGCGGGCCAGTTCGTAGTGCTCTCGCCGGAGATCGGTCATTGACCGATCCAGATGGTCGTGGCGCCCATTGAGAATCTCGAGTTGCTTGATCACGGCCCTGATCTGATTCCGCAGCGACATCCAGAACAGAACGCCAGCGAATAGGACCGATGCGCCTGCGGCGAGCAGCCAGAATTCGACCGGCCAAAGGCCTGCAGGAGATTCGTAAACCATGAGAGGAACGCCAGCTTGGTCAAGATTGTCGATGATGATAGCCAACGGAACTCGGTTGGGACAGATGGGCTGCAGCCCACGAGGAGCATCTACCGGTCGAGGTCGGCGCGGTTTCACTCCGGCGGCCACACGTTGTGCCGTTCACACTGGTTTCGAACCTGTTGGTCGATCTTGGACGGTGCCCCACGTTAGCATGTGCAAGTGTATCGCCTTCACCCGGAACGCTGGCAAGTTGCACCGGTCGTGGACATTGTCTGCAGCCTCAGCCATCTCCTGTCGCCACGCGCGATCGCGTTCAACCAAGCGCAACTTCGCCGACGCTGTGCGCCTTGCAGTTTGATGTTCCATGGGATTGTGTTAGCGGCAACTACAGATTTCCCAGCACTTTCAACGAAGGAATTGCGCACTTTGTATTGGCGACAATTCTGGACGAGCCCAACCAACCTGCTGACTTCGCCAACAAAAGACGAGGTACTGTCGATTGCATGGGTGGTAGACAAGGATTTCGTTGAATCACCATCTCGATCAGGGGTTCAGCAAGGCAGAGTTGTTGAGGCGCTTCGGGATCGGGTGATTGACGATTCATCTCTCGTTCGCTATGAGGCAGTCGGCCCGCGATCTTGCTACCGGAGCGACGAGCGCGGCGCGCCTGCGGCGCGGAAATCAGAAGCTGAATCCGCAATAGGGGAATCATCAACGCGCGCCAGGTGGGTTTCCCGCCGCTCTCGGCACAGCGTCGGTTCGACGAATTGCGCGCGACGGGCTACCGGGGCGGCTACCGTCGCTTGCGGGACCGCGTCAACCAGGTGCCGGCCACGCGATCTGGTCGAGCCGACCGTCCGCATCGAGATGCCGCCGGGTCGCCAGCGTCCGGTGGACTTCGGCACGTTCCCTCCCCGGAGGCCGGCGGCACGCGCTGCTGGTGATGCCGAGCCACTCGGGGCTCCTGTGGTTGCAGTTCTGTTGTCGGCAATGGATGCGCGTTCTGATCGATGGGCGGGAGAGTGCGTTCGCGCTTCGGCGGGGTGCACCGGGAACTGCTGTTGGATCGCACGCGAGCGGTGCTGCTCTCCGACCACGGTGCGGGGGCGGTGAGCTCATCCTGAACGCGGAGTTCCCACGCTTCGCGACGCACTGGGGACTCATGCCTCGCGCGTGCCGCCCGATCCGGGCCCGCACCAGCGAGTCTGCAAAACCCGGCACGACCTGGACTGCCAGGGGGTTGCAAAACTACGTTGGGTTCGGGCTGCCGGATTTCTCGACCGTGTAACCCAGGCTCTCGTAACCTTTGATGCGCTTGGCGCCCATGCGATTCAGCGCCGGCACGACATCATCGAGATAGTCGTAGACCAACACTTCGCGCTTCGCCGGATGACGTCGGTGGAGACGGCCGACATACTGCGTCAGCGTTCCCCGCCACGACACCGGCATGGCCAGGAACAGCGTATCGAGGCGGGCATCGTCGAACCCTTCCCCGATGTAGCGGCCAGTTGCGACCAAGACCCGTTCCTCGCCGTCGGCAATGTCCTTGAGGCGCTCCATGACCTTGCGGCGTTGACTCGCTCCCATGCCTCCTATGAGCAGGAGTACATTGCGCGCGAACCGGCCGAGCCTCTCGGCAAGCTGAATGGCATGTTTCTTGCGCTCCGTAAGAACGATCGGCGAGCGCTTCGCTTGCAGCGCCGCGAGCACATCATCGACGATCTGCGCGTTGCGGTCTTCGTCGTCCGAGAGTGCAGCGTAGACTCGCTGGATCGGGGGGCGCCCGGAGTCGATGTCCGCAGGCAGCCGGAAGTGGGTCGGGCGCAGGATGGCCCGGTGGCGGAATGGGTGGCGGAGGGTTTCCGCCTTGGCGCTCACCCGGTGCCGAACCGGGCCGCATTGCATGAAGACGATCGGGTGATGGCCGTCCTTGCGCGTGACGGTAGCCGACAGCCCGAGCACGTACTTGGCCCTCGCGCGGCGCACCACCGTCTCGAAACTGACCGCTGAGAGATGGTGACATTCATCGACCACGAGGTGGCCGTACTCGGCAACAATGTCGTCTACCGTGCTGCCGCGGTCGAGGCTCTGGAGCGTGGCGACGTCGACGGCACCGCCCGGCTTGCGCTTGCCGCCCCCGATTTGACCGACGGCGTCGGCGGGTAGGTCGAGAAAGGCGCCGAGCTGCGCGATCCACTGGTCCATCAGCTGACGGCGATGAACGAGGACCAGGGTGCTGACACCGCGCGTGGCGATCATCGATGCACCGATGACGGTCTTGCCGAAACCGGTCGCTGCCGCCAGTACGCCGATCTCGTGCGAGAGCAGCGCCTCGGCTGCGGATCGTTGCTCCCGGGTCAGTTCGCCTCGGAAGGCCACGTTTAGCGAACGCCCGGGATTGCGCTCATCGCACAGGTCCAGACCGATGCCGACCTCGTCGAACAGTTGACGCATCGTCATGTGGCAGCCGCGTGGCAGCGCAATGTGATCGGAAAACAGTTCGGCGCACGCGACAATGCGGGGGATGCCGAAGGTGGAAAGCCGCATCGCCTGCGCCCGATAGAATTCCGGATTCTGGAAGGCGGCGAGCCGGACAAGCCGGTTGACCAGGCACGATGGCAGGCCGGCCCGCGGGACATAAATCTGGTCCGCAAGGACGGCACCGATGCGCTCCGGCAACGGCTCCGCGATCGGCGGGGCGGTCCAGCGCCGCGACGGGGGCGCAGTCCAGGGCTCCCTGCCCTCGTCATCGAGCGGCAGGCGGAGGTCGATGACCCGGCCTTGCCGGCTGGCCGCCTCCGTGATAGCGGCAGCGTCCGCCGGCGTCAGGCGGCGAATCGACGACAGAAACGCCCATTGATCATCATGCGGGGCGAAACGGTCGTCGAGGAACACACTATTGTCGTATTCGCGCGCGTCGCCTTGCAGCGGCAGCGCGATCAGGTTGCCAAACCCACCCTCGGGCACGGTGTCCTGGCTGGGGAAGAACCGGTCGTAGGAGTTGAACCCGATGTCGGGATTGCGCTCCATCGCCTCGGTGAGAATGTGGGATCCGAGCCTGCGGGCAAGCGCGGCGGGCACCGGTTCGGCAAAGAAGATCCAGACGTGTCCGCCGTTGCCCGAACGCGAGCGTTCGAGCACCGCCGGCACCCGTTTCGATCGGCAAGCGGCCAAGAACGCCCCTGCGTCCCGCTGCCAGGACTCCTTGTCGAAATCCGCAGCGAGGAACCGGCAGGTGCCGTCGGGCAACAGTGGATAGACACCAAGCGTCGCGCGACCGCGCAGGTGTGCTTCGATCACGGTGTCCGTGATCGGCAGAAAAGCCTGCTTGGGACAGGCGCCACACTTGACCCTGGGCTTGTCACACAGGCGCGGCTTCCACTCGTTGGCACACACCGGTGCATAGCCTGCCTTTCCAGTCCGATGGTTTACCCAGCGCTTTGGATAGACATCGTTGCGCCCGCGAAAGAGCGACCGGAACAGCGTGATCTTGACCGCGGGTGGCGAGTGTTTGTTCACCCGCACCGCATGCGGGTTGCGTCCCGTCTCCGTTGAAACGCTGGGCTCGATCTTGCCCAGCCTGTCTTCGAGCGCAACCCGTTCGGCTGCAAGGCGCGCGAGACGCCTGCGAATCCGGGCGGCTTCGTCAGGATTCTGATTGTGGGGTGCCAAACGGACCTCCCTGCATTGTGCCGAGTCGCACAGGCTATGGGCCAATGCGCCGCCGACATCCACTGGGGAAAGCGCAGTCCGCGACTCGACTGGGTAGACACTCAAAACGCCAGACATTTGTAGGGCAACGGTCGATTGTTTGTCAAAGAGTAGCGTGTTGCCCGCACAAAGACGCGAGTGCAGCGGCAAGCATTGTGTGTGCAAGCTCCCCCCGTCAAGCTGGGAACGTTCTTCGAGCAGGGCTTGGAGCCCATCGTGGTGATGAGCCTGCTTGTGAGTCCGGAAGGGTATCTGGCGAGTCTCTCGTCGCTTCCCGCGCGACCCGAGTGCGAGGGTGTTCGTCCTTTGCGCTGTTTTCCGCCGCCTCGGACCGACTGGGCTGAGCGGGATTCGTGCGGCCGATCAGCTGGTCTCCGTTCAGGGGCGATGTCTCGGATCGGGCCTATGACCGGAGAAATGCCGGTTGCACGCCGCTGACCATGGCGTTCGACGGTTGGGAAGCGGCCCACATCCACTCGAACGATCTCAAACCCGGAGCAGCTACGGGGATGGATGGGTAGCGTCGGTTGTGCCGTTGGCGACTGGCGGCTCGTGCTGACCGGCGCAGCGGACATCGATGTGCTTTTCCACCTGGGCACGCCGAGCGGATTTCTTACGTCAATGCACGATGTGTTCCTTTCGCTACACCGAGTGTACACCATTGCAACGGTTCAGCCCCGCGAGCAACCGCCAGGCGGTGGGCCGCCTGCTGACGATCAATCCCGGAAGCTGCAGCGCCGAGGTAACCGTAAACGGGACGGACGACAACGGCGCTTCGCCCGGCAGCGCGATCACGTTCGCCCTGAAAGCCGCTCCCGCACTTGCGCTTGAGGCAGTGCAGTCGGATTCGGAGGGCGACGGTCTGAGGGGCAGGATGAGCGACGCAACGAGCGATTGGCGATTGACCGTGGAAACCGGCCAGCCGGTTCTGGTTGAGAATCTGCTTGTCACTCCGACGGGGCACCCTTCGAATGTGTCGAGCGTGCCGGGTTGGTTTCGGTGAGCCCGTGTGACGTATCGCCGAGTCGAGATTTGAGTGAAACCGTATTCAGCCAGTTGCATTGACTCGCTCGTCGATCCGCGGTGAAACCGGTGATCGAACGTTGCTCGCCTGGAGCCGTCGCGGCCATGCTTCCGTGAGGCTGGGGGGCCGTTCCAATGCGGTTCGGATACACCGTCAGCACGGAACGAGTTTGATCCGCCTTCACGATACTCGAGAAACTCATGCGTGACCGCGCTTCCGTGCCGGGGCCCGCAAACGACCGGTGAGCGGATCGGCGGATGATCCTGTCAGTCACGTGATCGGGCACATCCGTGCAATCGTTTCGAGCGATTCGAGCTGGGCATTCGAGGTCAGCCGCAAACCGCACGCCATGACGGAAAACGGCACGCTCATTTGAGTGGAATCGCGCGGCCGGAGCGGAGGCGGTACTGCCAGCAGCGTCCCGCAGATGTTCCGGTGGCCCCGGCACTCGAAACCAGGTGGGCACGCAGGCCCCGCGCTTGCGGCGAGAAACCTGGTCATCCCCGACGCGGCCCGGATTCATTTTCCGGCCTCAAGGGATAGTTCCCCGAAATCGCATTGTGCGCCAGCCTCTCGACCGCATTCCGTAGCATGAGAGGGCTGCCGTGCTTTCGATCAAGGGGAGATGAAAAAGCGCGACGACAGTGTCCCTGATGTTCCCGACGAACGTCGAATTTCAAATGAACGGGCCGATCGTCCCCGGCCCGCTCGCCGTTGCGACGCAAGCGCCGGCTGTCGCCAGCCGGCCGCGATCAAGGCGCCGCAAGGGTCTTCCGGTAGAGCCGGTAACGCTTGGTAACGGTTCCCCCCAGGCGCTCGAGAATGCTGCGCATTCCGGCGTTCTTCTCAAGAATCCAGGACAGTTCGCCCGATACAACTCCGCGCTGCAGGGCCGCGGCCGTGACGCTGTGGATGAGCGTCATCGCAATACAGGGACCGTATACCGTGTCCTTCAGCTTTGAACGCACGCCCATCAGCGGAACCCGAACCGTTTCAGGAAACCGGACTTTGAGCCGCCAGACCAGTTTGGCCCAGCCGGTCGGGAGCAGGCGTCCGTTCAGGTCGCGAATGCACTCGTTGATATTGGGGAGCACAACGATGAACCCCGAGGGTTCGCCGTCGAACTCTGCAATGAGGATGAAATCGTCCGGAACCACGAACAGCAACTGCTCGCCGATTGCCCGGAACTCGGCCCGGGTGAACGGCACGAATCCCCAGTTGCCGCTCCAGCCGTCGTTGAAGATTCGCCGTAGCACGTCGAGCTCCGCCAGCTTGTCGGCGCGATTGAGGTTGCGCAGGACGAGGCGCGTGCCAAGGCGATGGCGCAAACGCTGTATGGCTGCCGGTTCTTCGTAGTCCCCGTGCAGTCCATACGCCAGGAGTTCCCGACAAGAACGATAACCGGCCGCCTCGAGATGTCGATGGTAGTAGGGCCGAGCATGGCCCATCAGGAACGCCGGTGGCGTGTCATAGCCTTCAAACAGGAGTCCGGGCTCCTGGTTGATGTTCAGGTTCATCGGCCCGAGCACCCGGGCCATGTTGCGTCGGCGCAGCCAGCCCTCGGCCGTCTCGATGAGACGTGCGAAAACGTCCGGCTCGTCCGGTCCTTCGATCAGGCCGAAAAACCCTTCCTGCGGATGATTGAGCTGCAGGTGCAGAGCGTCGACCTGCGCGCTGATCCGGCCGATGGGGACTCCGTCCTTGCAGGCGATCCACGCCTGCCAGTCGAGATGTCGAAAAACCGGTTCCTCGGGCGCAAGCGCCCGCATCCGTTCGAGTACCAGCGGCGGCACCCAGTTCGGGTCGTCGCGGTAGACGACCCAGGGCACCCGGACGAACTGTTTCAGCGACTTGCTGCCGCGCACCCGGCGGATCTCAAGCACGATCGAGCATCTCCCAGAGGATGACGGCGCGGGTTCGGCGGAAGACCGGCTTCCCGCAGCGCTTTTCCACGCGCGGCAACGTGCCCGCCGCCGACGTCATCGATGACCTGTCCGCCGCGGAACGCGTGCCGTGACGGAGCTCCGCACCAACGGTCCCGTGAGCGCTGCCACGAGCGGGCACGCCGTTGCTGGCCGGTACCGTTTTTCTTGCAGGATACCGTGTCGTTCCGACATCGTCTCGCCAATGGTGCTGACGCGGTCGGCGAGCGTCGGCGCCGCGATGCCCGCGCCGGCCACGGCCAGCCTCAGCGTCACGCAGGGCAGCGACAGCCGGTATCCGCAATGGCTTGCCTTGTCGCGTTTTCGCCCGAGAATTCAACTTCGTCCGTACCGGTGCGAGCGACCCCGCCGTGCACGTCCAACGGTTGCCCGTTCAAACGAACCGCCGGGCGATCCGGTCGGCGATTGCCCCGCTCCGGGTCGTGCGCCCGTTCTCGATTGCCTGGCCGGCCGCCCAGGGACCACTCGAGCCACAGCAACAGGATCGGCAACGATACGCCAATCGCACACCAGAATCGGAAGGCGGCGAGGCGCGCGAAGTGGCGTTGGCGTCTGTTCATCTCCGGCTCCCCGGTCGCATGGACCCGATAGCCTCCCGGTGCTTCCAGGCCGGGAATCGGCAGGCTCCGTGCATCGGCCCATGACCAAGGGCGAACTCCCGAACGGACATGCCGATGGCTATTTTGTCGGCACGAGCACATCGTCCGGTTGAAACTTGCGGTCGTTGCGCACAATTCCGGCAATACGCTTGCCTGACTGCCCACGCCACCGTGCGCGGACGACAGGACAGACGGCCTTCACCATCTCCCTCACCCCAGCCATCGATCGAAACCTCCCCGCGTCCGGAAAAAAGCAGGGCGGAGAAAGTTGGGGAGATCTGAAAACGCTCCGCCCCGTGCAAAAATGGGGCGTCCGTTGGCGCAACGCCGCGATCGCCCTGCCTGCTCAACGATCTCTCATCCCGTTCCGGTCCTGCCGCCGATGCCGATCGCGGTTCCCCGCGTCCGTCTGACCTCCGTGCGCTCGATCACGTCCATGCGCTCCCTTACGCGTCCGGGCATCACCGGTCCGGAGGCGGAGTCTACTCGATCTCGCGTGCCGGCGCTCTCGACCGTTCACGCTCGTCGCCTCCAGCGCAACGATGTCCACGCCACATGGGCGGAGCCACGTCGCCATTGCCGCGAGTCCGATCAGCAACGACCGATCGCACGCATCGGTCGGATGCGAGGACTCTCCCATCGCTGCCGCTTGTCCCCGCCCACGGTGCCGACCGGATGGTGCCGGATCGTGCCCGATCCTGCGCATCGCTCGCTCGATAACGGCCCGGCTGCCGCGGCGGCTACTCCTCTCAAAGTCCGAAAGCGGTCGTTTGTCCACAGGATGTTCACTGGATCGCCTTTCCGATGCCGATCCCTACCCTCAGGCGATTGACGTCCGCGCTTTGTCGCTAATCCCGAATAGCCGGTACGTGCTCATGGAGGGAGCAAACTAGCCGTCCGGTTCATGCCGAACTCCTCGACGGCGCCCGGGCTACGCTTCAGGTGTTCTTCTGAACCGAGTCAATGATCTGCAATACGTGGTCCCGATAAGATGGAAAGTAGTGCTGGCGAGCGGCGGTATAGAGAATGAGGTATAGCTTCGCTTCAAATATGGTTCCTCCTGCGATTCCTTCCATTTCCAGGCCGTCCTCGGTGAGAAAAGCGACGTTGAACCGAAATCCCGGAACGGATCCAAAATCGATAGGATCGAGATCGGATCCTTCAACGTTGACTGCACCCAGGTTGCTCAACGTGTCGACAACCAGTTCCTGCACCTCGGTAGCGGTCATGCTGCTGTCGAACACGGGCAGGTCATCGTCCTTGATATCCATCAGATTCTGGCCGTCCTCGACGCCGTCGAGGAAGCGCAGCGTATGCAACCTGTATCCGTCTACGCTCCATGTATCAACGTGGCCGATTCGATAGCGGCTCCAGGAGATCTGGGGGTCAACGGAAAACACCTCGGAGACCCGATACTGGCCCGCATCGATGACGCTATAGGCGGAACAGGCGCCAAGCAGTAAAGCTGCAAACGCTAATACCGGTCTGTTATTCATAGGATTTTTTCCTATATGTCCTTGAGATAAGTCTCTACCATATCGTGATCGTCGGCGTCTGCCGCCATTGCCAAATAGTCCTGGAAACTGCGGCGAGCCAACTCACCTTCTCCCAACTTCCGGTAAACCAGACCGAGAGAGCGATGGGTTTCTACCGGGGCTTTCCCGGCGTCGATGGCAGCAATGTATGACTCCACTGCCTTGCGCCGATTCGCGTCCGCTCCGCTGAGCCTGTAGACCTCGCCCAGGAAAAAATGCACCTCGCCGGGAGAATCGCCTCTGGCAAGCAATCGCTTGAGCAAAACTTCGGTAGCGTTGAATCGCCGCAGCCGGACTTCGTCGCGAAGCCACTTGAACCTGTTCGCTTCGGTGAGCGCCAGAAACTCGCTGGCATCGCGGAGCGGAGGGCGAATCTTGCCGCGCCCCGCGCGGGCGCGTTCGTGCAGCAGAGCCACCCTCTCCCTGGTGCTCGGGTGCGTCGCGAAGAAAATCGACGGTTCCTCGTCGTCCTCCGCTTGACGCTCCAATTCCAGGCTTTCCCAGATCCTCACCGCCTGGTGGGGATCGTAACCGGCCGCGATCATCCTGTTCAGCCCGAGGTCATCGGCTTCCCGTTCCTGTTCTCGAGAGAACGCGAAAACCGAACTCAAGGCGAGCAGTTGCGCCAGGTTCGAGGAACAGCCCCCGCCGCCAAGCGCGGTAACGAGGGTGAAATAAGCCAACACGCCGCTTTTTTTGCGATAGTCCCGCCAGATGTTGATGGAATGACGACGAACGTAGTGGCTGACTTCGTGGCCGAGCATGTAGGCGAGTTGAGCTTCATTGTCCGCTCGCAGCAACAGCCCGGTCCAGACCTGCATGAATCCGTTCGGCGACATCGTCGCGTTGAAATGCGGCGTGTCGACAACATAGGTGCGAATGTCCGAACAGATCAAAGGCGCGATTCGGCACACGATGGCGGCGACGTAGTCATTCAGAACCGAATCCTTTTCCAGGCGGCCCGACGAGATCACGCTCTGCTCGTACTTGTCGGACAGCATCCAAAGGCCGGCTTCGTCGGTATGGATCGCCGGGCGTTCCCCGGGAGCCAGATCCTGCGGTTCATCCGTGGTCGCGCAACCTCCGCCCAATACCACGGCGATCACGAAAACCGGTAGCAACGGTGAATTCACAAGATCGGCAGTTCGGACATCAGCGCCTTCACCGCAGCTCGAGCCGGTTCCGCCTCGCGCAACGTGCCGCCTGTCGGAGTTTGAAGCCAGTTGAACCAGACAACGTCGCCACTTCGCAAATCCACCAGCTACGAGAAAGCCACCTGACGGCGGGTGGGGACGACGGCACCGAACACGGCTCCGATCAGCATGACACCAACTCGGCCGCCGGTTGCATAGCTGTCGTGGAGATAGACGAAAAGCGCGTAGTCCGCGCCGGATTGTTCTCGCAACTCTTGAACCGATTCCGCTCCGAGGGTCCAGTCAAACCGATTGGATTTCGTCGGCAAGGTCTGCGGAACGAGAAACGTGTACTCGACGATGGATACGCCCACCAGTTCGTAAAGCTTGTTGAGTTGCTCCACGGAATGGGCGATCTCGGGTGCCTGCCCGCCGGTGTCGTATCGGATCACTTCGGCGCCTGCCTGTTGAAGAATCTCGGTCAGCGCGCCGTTGACGTGCCCGAAACCCAATTGTGTCCACTCGGCATTTGGCTCATCCATACCGCCGGCGGTCAGCCTGGACAATTGCACGTCCGGCTTCATCAAGAGGACTTTGGTCGCCGGGATGCGCTCGGGCATGTCAGGGTGAATCAATACGTTAGTCGCACAGCCACCGGCGATTAGGGCAACGCATAGCAATATGCCCATTGCGCTTGCATGTCTCAGGACGGGCGACCGAGAATCCCCGTCAGCAGTGGGGAGTACGCGCACCTCTCGCATTTTGAATCGTCCCTCCGAGCCGACTGCTCAATCGCGAACAAGGATACGAAACGCAACCGCCGCAGACCGTGCGTCGACGTTTCGCTACTCGTGGATGATGATGGATTTTGAGAAACGGAAATTCAAGTGCGGCCCGAACACCATCGTCGCCGTGCCAACCTGGCCACAACGCCCTCGGACTCCCCGCAAGGACCACCGGAGCAGTGACCCGCGATGTCCCTCAGCGCCGACCTTCCGACAGGCATCGGCAGAGCGCGAGCAACCAACCACTATCCGATTGCTTGCCATCCGCCAGCCGCCCAGCGGTTCGCGCCCTGTGTCTTGTCGAGCGCGTCCGCCGGACAGTTTCCGGGCCCGCCAGCAGCCACCCAGTCCACTGTACGAAGCAGCCGCCTGTCCACATCCCATGCAAGGATACGCAGTCGAGACGCGGCCGCGCGGCGTCCCGATATTTCAGAACCTGGTCCAAATGCCGGACAAAGCCGCTCTGATTGCCAAAATGTGGCGGCTTACTCATGCAACCACGCAACTCGCCATGATGGCCGCCTCCATCAGGGCCACGCCGAACCGGACGAGCGAGCGCTCGAACTGAGCGCGAGTCAGGGGTTTCAGGGCTTTTCGGGATGACTCCCTGAGTCCTTTATCCTTTTGATAATAAATAAGTTTTAGACACTCAACGTGCCACTGCGGCACACTCCATCTCGAACTTCGAACGTAAAGAAACGAGTAATGGAATCCGCAATGAAACGACCCAATATGCTCTCCGCCACCTTCGTCAAGACGGTCAAATCCCCCGGCCGCTACGGCGATGGCCGCGGCGGTCTGGGACTGAGCCTCCTCGTCAGGACTGCCGCGCGCGGCCACATCACCAAGTGCTGGACGCAGAGCGTCCGCATGGACGGCAGACCAACCAGCATAGGCCTCGGGCGCTATCCCGTTGTCACCCTTGCCCTGGCCCGCCAGCGGGCGCTTGAGAACGCCCAGGCCATCGCCGAGGGCCGCGATCCCCGGCGCCGGGCTGCCCGCACGGTGCCGACCTTTGCCGAAGCCTGCGATACGGTGATCGCCATCCACTCCGGCACCTGGAAGCCCGGTGGCAAGAACGAGGAGAACTGGCGCTCGACGATGCGCGACTACGCGCTGCCCCGACTCGGCAAGCTGCCGGTCGATGCCGTCACCGGCAAGGCCGTCATGGACGTGCTGCTGCCGATCTGGACCACGAAGACCGAGACCGCCGGGCGTGTCCGGCGGCGCATCGGCGCGGTGATGAAGTGGGCGGTGGCGCAGGGCTACCGCTCCGACAACCCCGCCGGCGAGGCGATCTCCGCCGCGTTGCCGAACAACCACAAGGAGGTCACCCACCGTAGGGCGCTGCCGCACCCCGAGGTCGGTGCGGCGGTCGCCAAGGTGCGGCACTCGACCAAGTACCGGGGCGCCGTGCTCTCCTTCGAGTTCCTGGTGCTCACCGCCTGCCGGTCCGCCGAGGTGCGCGGTGCGACCTGGGACGAGATCGACCTTGAGGCCGCGGTCTGGACGATTCCCGCCCCGCGCACCAAGGCGGGCCGGGAACACCGGGTGCCGCTCTCCGACCGGGCGCTTGCCGTCCTCGAAGAGGCTCGCCGCGAACTGCCCGAGGCAGGCAACCTCGTGTTCCCGTCGGAGAAGGGCCGCATGCAGGGCCACCATCCGATGGGGAAGATGATGAAGGCGCTGGAGATCGCCGCCGTTCCGCACGGGTTCCGGTCAAGCTTTCGGGACTGGGCCGCCGAGTGCACCGAGGCGCCCAGGGAGGTCTGCGAGCTCGCCCTGGCGCACGTCAACAGCGACCGCGTCGAGGCAGCGTATCGCCGCAGCGACCTTTTCGAGCGCCGCAGGACACTGATGCAGCAGTGGGCCCACTATATCGCTGCAAGCGCTTGAGTGCCCGCCCATCTCGCCCTCAGGCTTTTGAAAGCAGCATCAAATGCTTGAACTAGATTATTGATCTTCCGGCAATTTTCGACGCAATCTATCTTGACGAAGAAGCCACAGCACTGTGTCACTTGCTCGTTTTCGTCCGATTGGCTTTCCGGTAGCTGGTCCGATGTGGCGTTCACCTATCAATAGAAGTTGTTCGTAGCTCGCTTCGCCGCCACGATTCGTAATCTCGTCGTACATCGCTTCTATGACGCTGCCTGGTTTGGGCCTTAGAACATCATCAGGGATCGTGTAAACACACGTTTATCCTAATGGGATGCTCCGCTCCGTTCGGTGAAACACCCCGTCATTCTGGCCTGCGAGGCCGTTCGGAATGAAGCGGGGCGGAGCATCCCATTAGGGCGCTCGATCCATCACTAGAGAGTCCGCAAAGACCCTGCGCCCACTGTTCGCACTTCCTCTTGTTCTTGTCCGATGGCGCTCACGGTTTCGAACCAAGAGGTTTCGACTTCGCAGTCGATGGTCGTGGCGCCAGGGTCGGCGAATCGTCCCGAGATGGTGAAGTCTTCCGAACCACCCCTCGACATGTCGCCGAGTGATCGGCTTCCGAGAAAGAAGCCGTTCGCACTACCCTCCACGCGCACAGAGGACACGGATCGGTTTGCCCGGACGTTCCCCCCTATCGTCGCATCGACCCAGGTGCCATCCGATTCGCCCGAGCACTCCGTGATGGTCGTTGCGACGGCATCCCCGCCGCCGGCGGACTCCCGACGTACCACGACCTGGTAGGCGCCCGTGGTGGATGGACTGAACCCGCGCACCTCGACGTAGTACGTGCCCGGCTGCAGATCGCCTTCGATCCGGAAGTTCACGCCGCTCCCGCCGTCGTCGTTCTCGTCGAGCAGCGTGCGGTCGCCGTCGAACACCCTTCCGTAGGTGTCCGTGCCTCCGGTGGTCTCCACGCTGTAGGTCCCCGCCCGGTTCACTTCGGCGCGGAAGTAGTCCCGGTCGCCGCCCTCTTCGAGTTCGCCGGCAGTCGTCGAGGGGATCGACAGCAGTGTCGCGTCGGCGAACGTGTCGCCATGGTCGTCCGTGCCGCCGCCACCCCCGCCGCTTTCGGAGACCTCGACCTCCACGCCGCCGGAACAGTTGTTGGCCGTGTCGGACTCGCCGTCGACCGCGTCCAAGCAGGCCCCGTAGTAGTACGTCCCGGCGCTGGACGGCGCGGTCAGCCGGATCGACTCGTCGTTGTCCGCGCCCGGCTGGAGGATGCCCACGACGTCCGTACCGACTTCCGTGTCGCCCGACGATACCCTGCTGTCGGCGGAACGGTAGTACCGCAGCGTCGCGGCGCCGCCGGACCGGCCGTCGCCGCGGTTGCGGACCGTGACGCTCAGCGTGAACGATGCTCCCGCCTCGGGCGCGTCGTCGTCCACCGCGGGCGTCTCGACCACGAGGTCGGGCGTCGCCACGCGGACCT
>JAPPHD010000167.1 GCA_028821125.1 Gammaproteobacteria bacterium | reverse complement strand
ATTATCCGACAAATCGAGATCCCATTCCAATTTTTTGGTGAGATTTTCGGGCTAGTGCTATCAATCACGCTCCTGCCACGAATTCGCATGTCGAGGCATCGGACGTTCGGGCCACTCATGGACTGGGACGATTTCAAATTTTTTTCGGCGGTTGCGCGTTGCGGCTCGGTGCGCGCAGCCGCCCGCGACCTGGGCGTCAATCCGTCCACCGTCACCCGGCGCATCGAGCAGTTTGAAACGCGCCTGGGAGCCAGGTTGTTCGCCCGAACGGCCCGCGGCCTCGTGTTGACGCCGGCGGGGTCGGCCGCGGCCGGCAAGGTCCAGGATGTCGAGACCAACCTTTCCCGAATCGAGCGTTCGATTCGGGAGGAAGACCAGGCGCTCGCCGGCAGCGTCCGCATCGCGGTACCGGAGTTCATGATGCTCGGCGGTGTATTCGACGATTACGGGAGCGTGGCGGATGCCTATTCCCGGATTACCGTGGAATGGCTGTTCGAGGCTGCGGGCCCGGCATTGACAGGTGGGAATGGCGACCTCGGCGTTGAGGTGACGGCGGATCCGCCGCTCGACCTGGTGGGCCGCAGGATCGGCGCGGTCGCTGTCTGTGCCTACGCCGCGCGAACCCGGCCCGGCTTCGCCAACCCCAAACGGTCGTCGCGCTGGCTCGAATGGCTGCCGCCGGGGGATCTGGCCCAGGCCTGCGAAGCGGTGAGAGCCGCGGGTTGGGACGGTGCCTCTGTGGTGAGTCGCTGCGGCTCCCTTTCCCAGTTGGTCGCATTGCTGCGAGCCGGTGCCGGCGTCGCGGCGCTCCCATGCATCGTGGGCGATCGGGAACCGGGCCTCAAGCGGCTGCGGGATGCGCCACTGGCATCCGGGGAACTCTGGCTGCTGATGGCGCCGGAGGTGCGTTACGCGCGCCGGGTCAGGCTGCTGGCCGAGTACCTGAAGGAAGCCATCGCCGCTAAAGCGTCGGAGCTGACAGGTAATCCGTAACTGCGGCCATGCCACCCTGGAACACGACTCGGCGGCGCTTTGCGGCAAGCTGATAGTCGTACATCGGATCGTAGTACCAATCGAGCAGCAGTCGAATCCACGCCTCGTGACTGCCGGTCCGGAAGGCCTCGTCCAGGGCGGCGCCGACCCTGGCGTGGCGGTCGCCGCCGAGGCGTTTGCGTATGCGGTCAAGCGACCCGGCGAGGCGTGCGTGCAGGTCGTCAGGGGGAACACCGCCGGCAAGCGGTTCTTCGACATACTCCGATCTGATGTTGCCAACCCTTTCTTCGGTGGTCGCCTCGAGCAGCACCAGCGGGGCCGCGCCCATCCGTTCGTGCCACGCGGCGGGGAGGGCGAGACGGCCGATGGTGCGGCTTTCGTCCTCCAGCACCAGTGTTGAAGCGTCATGCTTGAGGTACGCGGCGGCGAGCGCATTTTCGAATGCGACGGGGGTGGGTTGGCCGACGGGGCGGGCGCCGAACGCGGAGCCCCTGTGACACGCCAGCCCCTCTAGGTCGACGGCGTTGGCGAGCCTGCCGATAACGCGGGTCTTGCCGCTGCCGGTGCGCCCGGCCAGCACCAGCCACCGCTTCGCATCGCCGACGGCCTCTTCCAGCGCGTCAAGGCAGGCCCGGCGCAGGGCCTTGTAACCGCCGGCAACCCGGGGCACCGTCACGCCTTCCTCCCGCAGCCAGGATTGGGCGGTCCGCGAGCGCAACCCGCCGCGCCAGCAATAGAGCCAGCAACCGGAACGACTCCCCGCGAATTCCGCCCAGGCCCGGGTCCGCTCGGCCCGGACCGCGCCGCAAACCAGTTCGTGGCCCTTCGCGATGGCGGCCCCGGCACCGCCGCGCTTGTGGGCGAGCCCGACCTCGTGACGCTCGGCATCGGTGAGCAGCGGCAGGTTCACAGACCCGGGAAAGGCGCCCCGCGCAAACTCCCCGGGCGCCCTGAGGTCGATGAGCGGAACGTCGTTGGCGAGCAGTGCGTTCGGTGTCAAGGGGCGGGTTCGATGACGGGTTTTCCGGCCATGAACAGGTCGAGATGTTCCTTAAGAATGCCCAGCACATCCTCGCGGTCGGCGTCGGTCGCCTCCTTGAGGGCAAGTTGCTGCAGGCGCACGGCTTCGTCGAAGTTGCCGTTCGCCGCGAAAGTCGCAGCCCAGGTGTCGAGGAATTCGGGGCTGGTGCGTGCCTGGTCGTCGGACTCCATCATGTGGGTCATGATTTTCAGTGCGTAGCGGGCCTTGCGCAGCCTGGCAAGATCGGAAACGGTCAGCGTCCAGGCCACTTCGTTGACGATGTCCGCGTTATTGGGCGCCACCCGGGCGGCATGGCGATACCACCGGTGGGCCGTGCGGAAACTCTGCCTGGCCGCTATCCCGCGGGCATGCAGGTTGCCGAGCAGAAGCATGGCCTGGGGATCCTCGTTTTCCTCCACCAGCTCCTTCAGCCACTGTATGGCTCGCCCGTCGCCCCCCGTGTCACTGCCTTCCCGTATCAGGTAACGGGCGTAGCCGAGCCGGGCGGCGGCGTTGCTGAGCGCCGCGGAGCGAATGAAATACACGCCGGCCCGCGCGGTGTCCCGCTCCACGCCGTCGCCGGCGTAATAGAGATGGGCGAGGTAGTGGAGCGCATCGCTATGGCCCAGGTCTCCGGCCTGTTCCAGGAGGGGTACGCCCGAGGCTTCGTTGTCTTCGCCGAACGCGCCGGTCAGGTAGAGGCTGCCGAGCGCGTACATGGCATCACGCGACCCGAGCGCGATGGCGTGGAGGTAGTTTTCCATCACCTGGTCCAGCGCCTCGCGCCTGTCGTCGTCGGTGTCCGCGGTCAGCGATTTCTCCCAGAAGATGCGGGCCAGCATGACGTTCGCGATGACGTTGCCGGTTCTCGATGCGGAGCGCAGCCAGCCGATGGCATCGTCGTGCTGGTTGCGGGCCATGAGCATGGCGCCCACCGCGGCTTGAGCGGTGGCGTCGCCGCTTCTCGCCAGAATGCCCATCAGCGTCAGCGGCGTGAATTCGAAGTGCGGGGCCTGCCCCGCCGCCTTGTCCGACAGGGAATTCACGGTGGTTCGATAGAGCGCGTCGAGGTTGAAATGAAACTGCTTGAGCGGGCCCTGCACGGGGCGTCCGACAACGAGCATGTAGAAGGATTCGGGCTCGGTGGACTGGTAGATCGCGCCGACCGGCGACAGCGATTCGGCGATCACGAAGATCTGGGCTTCGACGGGCGTCAGGCTCGTATAGGGGTTGTCGGGCGTGCCGTCGGCGCTGCCGGCCATGTGAGCCTTGATGGCATCCATCCAGGCGGCGTGGGAGTCGGCCGCATCCGGCGAATCGAGGTGTTCGTAGAAACGCCTGAGGGCGTAGTGACCGGTCAGGCTGCCCTGGCAGATGTCCAGAATGGCGGTGCCGAGGGCGCCGAGCCTGAGCGGTTCGTCCTCCGCGAGCCGCATTGCCTGAAGTTCAAGGTCGGCCAGTTGCCGGAGCCGGTCGGGAAGTTCGTTCCCGGCCAGAAAGGCCCGGCGCAGGCCAGCGACGGCGGCCGCACTGGGGCGGTCGGCCTCCATGGCGTCGTTCGACGGGGCGGACTGGCAACCTCCGAACAGGGTTGCGACCAGAAGCAGCGGCGTGGCGAGCAATACGCGCATGGCGCGTTTTATAGCACCGATTCGAATCGGTATCATGTGGCTCATCCGTACCTTTGCGCTGTGCGAGGGTATGCGAACGCTTTCACCGACCTGGAGGCTGACACATGGCTTGGGGACAGAACATCCGGCTGCCTGCCGAAGGCGAGGCCCTGCCCGGCCGCGCGCAGGCCATGCCGCTCCCCGTGCGGCATTTCGTGAACGGCAGGCCGCTCAAGGAACCCTTTCCCGATCGCATGGAGCGCGCGGTGTTCGGGCTTGGCTGTTTCTGGGGAGCGGAGCGCAGGTTCTGGCAGACCGGGGGGGTCTTCGTGACGGCAGCGGGGTATGCCGGCGGCATTACCCCGAATCCCGGCTACGAGGAGGTCTGCTCCGGCCTGACGGGCCATACGGAAGCCGTGCTGGTCGTTTTCGACCCGGCGGCGGTCTCCTTCGGCGGCCTCCTGAAGGTGTTCTGGGAAGCCCACAATCCCACCCAGGGCATGCGCCAGGGCAACGATGTGGGCACCCAGTACCGCTCCGCGATATACACGTTCGACGATGCCCAGCGGCAAGCGGCGGAATCGTCGCGTGAGCGCTACCAGGAGGCTCTTGCCCAAGCCGGATACGGCCCCATCACCACGGAGATCGGGCCGGCCGGCCCGTTCTACTACGCGGAGCACTATCACCAGCAGTACCTGGCGAAAGTCCCCAACGGCTACTGCGGGCTCGGTGGTACGGGCGTTGCGTTCGCCGAAACCGGTGAAGCCGAGGTCGTAGCGGGGCCCTGATCGGCGAAGATCGGCCAAACTCCAACAGCGGAGGTCTTGTCGCGGGATGCGCCGCGGCGCGACGGTTCCGCCCTGACCTCACCCGGCCACCGGAATCATGACACTCGGTATCGGCATCGACTTCGGCACCACCAATTCCACCGCCGCCGTTTTCGACGGCGAGGCGCTGAAACTCGTCGCCCTCGAGAACGGAAACCCGGTGATGCCGTCGGCGACCTATATCGACCGCGACCTGCAGACCCGGGTGGGGCAACAAGCCATCGACAGCTACATCGAGGGCAACACCGGCAGAACGGTGGAGCTGATCCCCGAAGTCATCGGCGAGCAAAGCGATTTCGTCGAACAGGGCAGCCCCGACGATCCGGCCCCGCTGCAGACGTCGAAGACGCTGATCTACGGGCGGCCGCTGCTCGACAGCGGCCTCAGGGGGCGGCTGTTCCGGGGTGTGAAGCGCCTGCTCGGCGACAGCGGCATCCGCCGGCTGCTGGTCTTCGACCATCCCTTTCGCCTCGTGGCGCTGATCACCCCGCTGCTGCTGCACATCAGGAATCGCATAGAACCGGTCGCCGGTTCGGCGACGTACGGACATCTCGGCCATCCGGTGAATTTCGAAGGACGCGAGCGGTACAGGAACAAGACCGCGCTCACGCGGCTCGGCGAAGCCTACAGGCACGCGGGAGTGGAGGAACAACACTTCTACCCGGAGCCGGTCGCGGCCGCGGTGAGTTTTCTGCATGACCGTGGGGGTGTCGAGGGAAAGCACCTCCTCACCGCGGATTTCGGCGGCGGCACGCTGGATTTCTGCGTGCTCAGGCGCAATCCGGGCGCATTCGAGGTTGTCGCAACCCACGGGATTGCGCTGGGCGGCGACCACATCGACCGGCTTTTGTTCAGAAAGCTGCTGTTTCCCCTGCTGGGCGAGGGGGAGATCTGGCGGCGGCGCGGCATGAACCGCGAGATCGAGACCCGCTTCCCCTTCGAGGACTACGCGGAACTGCTGCTGAACTGGCCCGTCAGCTACACGCTGAATCAGAACCGCTATACCACACCCGTACTCGACTGCATCGCCGGAAACGGGCCGGCCACCGCCAAGTTCCGCAGGTTGCGCGACATCATCGGCCTCAACCTGGGCTATGTGGTCTTTCAGGCGCTGAAGGACCTCAAGGCGGAGCTTTCAGTTGCCCGGCGCGCCGTGCTGGACGTTCCCGAACTCGATGTGCGGGTGCCGCTTGCACGCCCGGAATTCGAAGCGCTGATCGCAGGCCTGCTGGATTCGTTCAGGCAGGCGCTGGATGCAACCCTGGCTCGGGCGCGCCTGGCGCCGCGGGACATTCAGATTGTGCTCGGCACGGGTGGGTCGATCCTCGTTCCCGCCGTCCGCGGCATTCTCGAAGACCGGTTTCCCGGTCGCGTCGTGGAGCATGACCCCTTCACCAGCGTTGCCGCGGGCCTGGCAATAGCGGATTACAAAGGGCTCCGGAGCCGCTGACCCGCAGGAAACAACACGCCGTACCGCATGCCCACTCTCGCTCGGAGCCCGGACAACGGCGCCGTCCCGCACTACGGCACAGGCTCCCCGCCCGAAAAGCTCGACCGGCGCGGCCCGACGCGCGCTCCCACCTTGTCGAGTTCGGCGCGGTCGAACCCGTAGAACTCCGCGGCATTGCCGCCGAGCATGGCCGCGATGTCGTCTTCCGGCAGGCCCTTGAAGGTGTCGATCATCTGCGGCCGGGTGTGCGGCCAGGTGCCTTCCGGATGGGGGTAGTCGGTGCCCCACATGATCTGCTTCATCCCCAGTTGATGGCGCATTTCCGCATCGGACCTTGGCATGCAGGACGCCCCGATGGCGCAGTTGCGGCGGAAATAGTCCGTCGGGGCCATGGAAAGGTGGCTGCGGTAGTCGCCGAGCTTGGCGCTGAAGAAGGTGTCGTTGTAGTGGTGGTCGAGCATGCGGAAGATCGGCGGCAGCAGCCAGCCCTGGCCGGTTTCCGTAACGCTTGCCCTGAGCCTCGAATACCGTTCGAAGACACCGCCCCAGAGCATGAATATCAGTGGCCGCCAGGTCCAGAAGAACACTTCCGAGATGTAGACGCCCAGGGCGCCCGGGTATTGCGACTGGTCGTTGTCCGGGAATCCCTTGCCGAAAAAGTGGCTGAACGGCCCGGGCCCGGAGTGGAAGCAGACGACGATGCCGAGGTCTTCGCAGGCCGCCCAGAACGGGTTGTAGCGGGGGTGGTGATAGGGTTCGAACTCATCGGTGAGGAGGAGCGGTATCAGCATGCCGCCCAAGCCGTTCTCGGCGCCGAAGCGGACTTCCTCCACGGCCCGGTCGATATCCCAAAGCAGCGGGCAGACCGCCACGCCGAAGTGGCGCACGGGGTCGCGGGCGCAGAGTTCGGCCAGCCAGCGGTTGTGCGCCCGGGCGCCGGCCCATTGCAGGTCGGGCATGATGCCCTCGGTGGGCAGCGCCAGCCCGGCGCCGAACGGCGGGGCGTTCTGTTCGGTGATGCCGTCGGGGAAGACGATCTCCCCGGCGATGCCGTCGCCGTCGAGCACTTCGAGCCGGCGTTCGTAGTTCCAGGCGCCGCTCAACTGCGCTTCGACGCCCGAGCGCCACTTCTCGTTCGCCTCCTTGACCAGGAACATGTGCTCGAACTTGTCGGTGACGGCCTTCTGCATGGGCAGTGCCATGTCGAAGACTTCCCGGTGTTCGGGGTCTACGTAATCCCGGTACCTGTCCGGCGGCAGGCCGGCATGGCAGTCGGAGGAGATTACGGTAAAGCGGTCATTTGTCATTGTGTACTTTTCCCTCCTGTCGCACCTTTTCGGTCGGTGCCCGATGGAGACGGAGCGGAGGACGGTCGTGTCCCGTGCCTGGCTCCCGTCGCGCGGATCCTGCTGATTGTAGCCTCAAAGGCGATGATCGAGTTTGCATGAAAAACCAACTGATTGTTTTTATTGGGTTTACCAAGACGCATCGGATTGCGGGACTGGCGTTTCGATCCGGCTCCGAGAGTGGGCATGCGGTACGGACATCCGGCACGCCAAGCGGACGCGCTGTGGTGGAATTCGAGGGCGCGGGTTGTTTGACAACCGGCCCCGCAACCAGTTGCGGGGCGTTGCCACCTGCCGAAGCGGTGCTTCGGCTCGGGGTTCGCCCGACCGGTGGCGACCCTTAAAGGTGCCGGATGTCCGCACCGCACACCCACTCTCTCCCAGCGGTCGTCTGTTCCATGCGTGTCCTCGTCGCGGCACGCCAGTTGCCGGGCCAAGGCACCTGGGCGGTTGCGCCTGGTGGCAAAGCGCGGTCAACCGTGGCTCACGAGCGCCGGCTCCTGGCGTGGTTCGCAAGCCGGTATCGGGCCTGCCTGGGTGGGGTGCGCCGCGGCGTTGTCGTAGAACTGGCCGAACCACCTGCGGTACTTCGCGATCGGGCCGTCGCCGTCGCACAGCATGGGCGAGGGGCGGAAAGTCTTGTTTTCCCAGATGGGGATGTCCTGGCCCACCTGGCGGACCACTTCCGCGTTCAGGGCATCGGCCAGCATGCCGAATTTCGGCGAGAGGTCGCGTGGCCTGGTGAAGGCGAACCACAGCTTCAACCGGGTTGCCGTGATTGGGGTTACGGCGCTGAACAGCACGGTCCTGAGGCGGGTGCTGAAACTCTGAAAGCTGAAGCCCGGCCCGCAAGCCCGGGTGACGAGGTGGATGTCCTCCAGCTTCGCGAAGTCGATATTGCCCTCGCCGTCGATACTCGGAATGGGGCAGACCAGCCTGGTCTCCCGGCGGTGGCCGTCGAGGGTGATCGTTGCCTTGGGCATGGCCTGGGCAGTGTGCACCGTAACGAAGTGGGCGATGTCCACCGCGTTTTCGCCGGTCTCCTGGATGGGTGACGCGATTTCCCAGTCGTAACAGTCGGCATCGGTCCAGCCGGGATCGCTCAGTTCGGGGACGTCTTCGATATCCCACAGGGGCGCCACGCGGCGCGGGTGATACCAGGCCCAGATCATCAGGTTTCGCTCCTGGACCGGATAGCTGTGCATGCACGGCCCCTGCGCCGCCCGTCTCGGCATGCGGCTGGCGTAAGGCACGTTCACGCACCTCCCGCTGCCGTCGAACCGCCAGCCGTGAAACGGGCAGGCGATGGCATCGCCCTCTATCCTGCCACCGTGGCCGAGATGGGCGCCCAGATGGGGGCAGTACGCCTCCAGCAGGTGCGGCTCGCCGTCCTCGGTGCGGAACAGCACCAGGTGTTCGCCAAAGTAGTACAGCGGCTGAACGCCGCCTGGGGGAAGCTCCCTGCTGTGAGCCAGGGCGAACCAGCCGAAGGGAATGGGAAGGGTCATGGCCTGCTCCCTGTGCAATCGCCGATTCGGTGGGAAACCTGCGATTGCTTTTGATCAACAGGAACACAATACGACTATTTGTTCCCAAAATAAACTATAAAAGTACATTTATTATTTTATTGTGCCAAATTAGGTGCTTATCGGGATTATCGATAGCAGATTGTTCTCTATTCGGTCGGAAACAGGATGTATTCGGGTGTTCTGTTCCAGTTCCGAGTCCGGCCGGTGGAGAACCAGATGGGTTTTTGATAGCTTGCCGAGCCCATGAGCAGCAGAAACGGCCCGAGCCGTCCGCAGGCGCGCACCGAAGATACCCGCCGCGCCATCCTCGATACGGCGGTGGCGCTCTATCTGAGCCAGGGCACCGACAACACCACGGTCAGCGCCATCATCGATCGGGCCGGCCTCGGCCGAACCACCTTCTACCGCTATTTCAAGGACGCCGACGACGTGCTGAACCAGGCGGTGATCCGGGACTTCGAAACCCTCATGGCCGATTTCGAGACTCAGCGCTACGAGCATGTGGGCCTGGAGGAACAGATCATCGACGACATTGTCTGGTTCATTCGCCAGTTGCGCCGCCGCCCCGCACTGAAGCTCCTGTTCGCCAACAACAGCGCCCAGCTCTACGAGCGCATCGACGACTCGTTTGCCGCCTGCTACAAGGCAGCCATGGCCTGGTCGCGCCCCACCTACGATCGCGCGAAGCGGCAGGGCCGCCTGCGCGAGGGCGTCACCCTCGAGAAGTACGTGGAATGGTGCATGTTCATCGTCATGTCCCTGCAGACGGTCAATTTTCCGTTCGCCAGCAACGAGTTCCGCTTGCGCGAAATGATGAAGGACTTCGTGGCGCCGTCGCTGATCATCGGCGTGGATGAGTCGCAGGACGCGTTGGACGATGCGGAGCTATCTGGCGGTGAAGGAAACATCGAGCGGCTGTCGGGAAGCGACGGCTGAGAAAGATGGCCCCGGGGCGTGCGAGCTTGAGGCGGTAGCGCGCTATGCCGGCACGTTGCACGGCATTCGGCGGTGACTCGAGTTCACTCCCGGTCGGCCGCCGACCAGCCTGAGTCCAGGGCCCGAAAGAAATCCTTCAGCATCCGGTAGGTGAGCCCCCATACGAAGTGGCCGCCCGCGAGGCGGTAGCCATTGAACACCTTTGGCGTACCGTCAATCGGCAGGGTTTCGGTTTCGTGCACTGAATTCAGCGCCAGCGGCTCAAGCGGCGCCCAGACCGCCTCGTCCACCTCGAAGTTCAATTCGAAGCAGGGGTCGCCCTCGATCTCGAAGACATGCGGCGCGACCACCATGTCCCGGCGATGGCCGCGCGGCAAGGCCCATTGATGGTCGAGCGCGCCGAGGTAGGATTCCCGCCCGAGGTCCAGGCCCACCTCCTCCAGGGTTTCGCGCATGGCCGCTTCCTTGAGGCCGCTGTCGGAAGTGTCCCGGTGACCGCCTGGAAAGGCCATCTGCCCCGACCAGGGATCGCCGGGCTTCACGGCACGCTTGATGAACAGGATTTCGGTACCGATGCCGGCTTCGCGCAGGACGACCGCGACGGCGGCCTGGCGCGTCTCTGGGTCGGGAATTCGGGTATCGCTGCCGTAGACGGCTAGCCGTTCGCGGATGGCGGCGAGGTCGAACAAGGAAGGGCCCGGCTGGCAACGATGCGCGGACCCTACCACAAGCTGCCCGCGGGCGCGTTCGGCGAGGAGGCGGCGGATCGGGGGATGGTGATAACCTTGGCCAGGCCACCGACTGAGACGAGACCATGTCCCTGGATGACGAAGCCAATCGCTGTTTCGTATGTGGCCCCGGCAATCCGATCGGGCTCAACGTGCGGTTCCGGATCGAAGACGATGTGTGCCGTGCGGAGTTTACGCCGGACAGCCGGCACACCGGTTACCGTGACGTTACCCACGGCGGCATCGTCTTCAGCCTGCTCGACGATGTCATGGCCAACTGGCTGTGGCTGCAAGGGATCAAGAGCTTTACCGCACGCGCCGATATCCGCTACCGGGCCGAGCTTCCCATCGGCACCGCGGTTCGCGTCGAGGGCCGCTGCGTCAAGCGCAAGGGGCGGCTCGCACAGATGCGGGGCAAGGTCATTGTGCAGGCTGACGACGCGGTGGTGGCGGAAGCCACGGGCAGTTTCATGATTGAGCCCGACAGCGGCGGTCAGGCCGGGTAGTTCCGGGCCATCCAGTCGAGCATCAGCCGGGTGGTTTCCTCCGGGCGCTCCTGCTGGATCCAGTGGCCGCAGTCGAGTTCGGCGATTTCGACATTGGGCACGAACTCCTCCAGATTGTCGGAGCGCCGCACCATGTCGTGCTTGCCGAAGATGGCGAGCGCCGGCTGTTTCACCAATTGTTCGTAGCCGCCCAGTATTTCCCAGTTGCGCGTGAAATTGCGGTACCAGTTGATGCCGCCGGTGAAGCCCGAGCGTTCGAATGCCTGCACGAACACCTTGAGTTCCGCATCGCTCATGATCGGTTCCCCCGGCGGGCTGTCGGTCTGGGCCAGGTTGATCAGCATCATGCCGGGACCCAGGTCCGGAGCCGGCCCGTTCCACTGCCCGGCCCGGTAGAGGTTGTTCAGAAACCGTTCGGCATTGGCATCGAACACGGCGTCGGCAACTCCGGGCTGCCGGTTGAAGTGCACGATATAGAAGTCCTGGCCGCCGAATTCCTCCCAAACGCCGACCCACTCCCGGGTGCCGCGGTCCAGGTACGGCACGCTCAGGTTGATGACGCCTGCCGTTCTGCCCGGGTGCATCACCGCCATTGCCCAGACGACGATCGCGCCCCAGTCGTGGCCCACGAACAGGGCGTTGTCGTAGCCATGGCGGTCGAGCAGGCCGGTCAGGTCTCCGGTGAGCTGGACGATGTCATAGGCCGCCACCTCGACGGGCCGTGAAGAGCGGCCGTAGCCGCGCTGATTCGGGGCCAGGACGTGATAGCCGGCGTCGGCGAGCGCCGGGACCTGGTAGCGCCAGGACCAGGCCAGTTCCGGCCAGCCGTGGCAAAGCACCACGGGGCGGCCGGCTCCGGCGCTGAACACTTCGAGTTCTATGCCGTTTGTTGGCGTGAGTTCGGCTTCGGGGAATCGGGGCATTTGTCGCACTCTCGATTGGGGCCGAAGTAGGGTAACGGCTAACGTCTTTGGCTTACAGAGCGAACCAGGGGGAGTTGCTATCGTTCCGGTCCCCAAATTCAAACCATGAGGACAAACCAATGCTCGACGATTCGATTTGCACCCTGAGCGCCGCGGAACTCGGCCAGGTAAGCGGTGGATGCTACGGAGGCTGCCCGCCGAGCCCCTGGCCGGGGTTGCCGCCGGTACTCCCGCCGCGACCCTTGCCGATTCCGATCCCCTTTCCGCCGCGCCCCATACCCGGCCCGGTGCCGTATCCATACTGGCGCGGCCTGTCGTAGCGGCCGCTCCCCTGAAGCTCCGCCTGAAGAGCAAGCGGTAACGGTTCGCGTTTCGTGCCCGTTTGAAGATCGTACCCCCGATGCTCACCAGGGGTACGACGCAATCGAATGAAACGCTCCCTGCCGGGTCAGCGCATGCTGACCCGGCCCGCTCGGCGCTCGGCAGGCCGAAACCTCAAATCTCGCGCAAGGACGCCGGTTCCGGGTACAGTTGCGAAGCGATTTCGAGCGGTGAGCGTTCCCCATGAGCAAGCACAAGAGCCCGAGAACCACCGGTTTCGACACGCTGGCCCTGCATGCGGGCCAGGCTCCCGACCCGGTAACGCGCGCCAGGGCGACACCCATCTACCAGTCGGCATCCTTCGTGTTCCCCGACTCCGACTTCGCCGCGGGGCTGTTCAACATCGAGCGCGCCGGGCACGTCTACTCGCGCCTGTCGAATCCCACGAACGCCGTGCTCGAGGAACGCATTGCCGCACTCGACGGCGGGGTCGGCGCCATTGCGACGGCCAGTGGCCAGGCGGCCATGCACCTGGCCGTGGCCACCATCTGCTCCGCGGGCGATCACATCGTCGCCAGCCGCTCCCTGTACGGCGGCACCCACAATCTCCTCGAGTACACGCTGCCGCGGTTCGGCATCGAGACCACGTTCGTCGACCCGCGCGATGCCGATGCGTACGCCGCTGCGGTGCGCCCGGAGACGAAGCTGCTGTTCGGCGAAATCCTGGGTAATCCCGGCCTCGAGGTACTCAATGTTCCGCTGATCTCCGCGGTGGCTCACAATGCCCGTGTGCCGCTGCTGGTCGATGCCACCTTCGCCACGCCCTACCTGTGCCGGCCCATCGCCCTCGGCGCAGACCTGGTGCTGCACTCCGCCACCAAGTTCCTGAGCGGCCACGGCGTGGTCATCGGCGGCCTGCTGGTGGACGGCGGCACCTTCGACTGGGCTCGCGGCGACTTTCCCACCATCAACGAGACCTATTCGGGTTTCCACAACCTCGTTTTCGGCGAGGAGTTCGGCCCGCAGGCGTTCATCACCCGGGCGCGCAAGGAAGGGATCCGGGACTTCGGAGCCTGCATGGCGCCGATGACCGCATTCCAGGTGCTACAGGGACTGGAAACCCTGCCGATACGCATGGCCCGGCACGTTGCCAATACCGAACGGGTGGTTGAGTTCCTGGCGGCGCACCCGCTGGTGGAATCCGTCAGCCATCCGAGCCTGCCGGAGCACCCGGATCACGAACTGTCCAAGGAGATCCTGCCCAGGGGATCCGGCGCCGTGTTCGGCTTTACCGTACGGGGCGGGCGCCCGGCGGGCCGAACGCTCATCGAGTCGTTGCGCATCTTCTCGCATCTCGCCAACGTGGGGGACGCCAAGTCGCTGGTCATCCATCCCGCCAGCACCACCCACCACCGCATGGACGCGCAGGCCCTCGCGGCCGCGGGTATCGGCGAGGGCCTGATCCGGCTTTCCATCGGCCTCGAGGACCCGGACGACCTGATCGATGACCTGCGGGGCGCGTTGCGCCGCGTTGAAAAGACGGTTCGACCATGAAATTCCAGGTCGACGGCAGAACGGTCTTCGCATCCACCGGTACCGGCCGGCACCGGGCTGACAAACCCGCAGCGGTGTTCATACACGGCGCGGGCATGGATCACAGTGTCTGGGTGATGCCGGCGCGATACTTCGCCCGCACGGGCCTGAACGTACTCGCGGCCGACCTGCCGGGCCATGGGCGCAGCGCCGGGCCGGCCATGGATTCCGTCCGTGAACTGGCCGACTGGGTGGTCCGGGCCATGGATGCGGCGGGCCTGGAGACGGCGGCGGTGGCCGGGCACAGCATGGGGGCGCTCATCGCATTCGCCGTTGCATCGCTGCATCCCGGGCGTTGCCGGGCACTGGCCCTGCTCGGCGTTTCCGCGCCCATGCCGGTAACCGGCGCGTTGCTCAACGCCGCCGAGGAAAACGACCACGCCGCCATCGACATGGCGAACACCTGGAGCCACAGCCCGGCGGCCAGGCTGGGCGCCAACGAGAACCCGGGAATGTGGATGATGGGCACCGGGCAGCGCCTGCTCGAAACAGCCGGGCCCGGCGTGTTTCACGCCGACCTCAGCGCCTGTAACGGCTTTGACCCCGATGAATTCGACGGCCCGGTCTCCTGCCCGTCGCTGCTGATCCTGGGCGATGCCGACCAGATGACGCCTGCACGGGCAGGTCTGCGCGTGCAGCAACGTCTCGACCGGGCCCGGACGGTGCAACTGCCCGGATGCGGCCACTCGATGCTGTCGGAGCAGCCGAACGCGGTCCTCGATGCCTTGATCTCGATCTTCGTATAGGAGTTTTTCCGCCGGCACCCCTGCTCTCGGTGCCCGGTCGAAGCAATCTTTGGTACGTCTATTCCAAAAATTATATCTAAATCAATCGCTTGAGAATGTACCCCATGAAGGTTTCCCCCCTGGCGCACCGGCGCTCTGACGTACAGGGAACACCTGCCGTTCGCAGGGAGAGAGTGGGTGTGCGGTGCGGACATCCAGCACCTTTAAAGCACCCCTGCGCCCTGGAAATCCACCACAACGCGTCCGCTTGGCGTGCCGGATGTCCGTACCGCATGCCCACTCTCGGAGCCGGATCGAAGCGCCTGTTCCGCAATCCGATAGGTTGAAATAAACCCAGTAAAAACACTTAGTTGAGGTTTTTTCCATGCGAGTCGGCAACCCGGCGCCCCGGGACGAGGACGCGCAAGAAACAATGCCGAATCTCGGCAGAGAGTTCGCATGCGGGGCTTCCCTTTCGGCGCGTTAAGCTCGTCCGAAAGCCTTGAATGCAGCAGAGTGCCTTGCTTACAGCAAAAAAAGCGGCCGTGCGCCGAAAGGGAAGCGCCGTATGCGAACTCGCTGTTGAGCTTGCCGATATTATGTCAAATGGATATTTCTTTAAAATCAAAAGGTTGAACATTGTTCCATGAAAGTCTTCGTCAACCGACGGCAGGCGACGAAATGAACGCCTCGTTCAGCGCCCGGATGTGCTCCGGCGTCGTGCCGCAGCACCCGCCGATCAGCAGCGCTCCCTGCGCGACCCAGTCGTGTGCGTGCTCGACGAGCCTCTCCGGCGTGGTTTCGGGATCGAATGCCCAGTCCGGCGGAGTGAATTCGCCGATTTCCGGGTAGACGCCCAGGGGCCCCTGCCAGCGTTCCCTCACCATGGCCATGCCCGGCGCCACCGCATCGAGTTCGCTGTGCATGATGTTGACCACGTCGGGACCCATCGGGATCAATGCGTCGAGAGGTTTCGCGAAGTCGGTGCCGGTCAGGTCGAAACTGACCAGGCCGCCGCCATCCGGCCGCCGCCGGCAGCTCAGCCCAAGCCAGACGGGCAGCCCGGTGGACAGGGCCGCCTCCATGGCCCGCACGGCGTGGTGGGTATCCTGCATCATTTCCAGCGCGATCAGGTCCACCCCGCAGTCGGCGAGAAGGTTCGCCAGTTCACTCAGCCCGGCCAGTTCCGCCTCGGCGAGCGGGTAGTTGCGCGGCTGCATGCCCGGCGGCAGGTTCGACAGCGACCCCGCGATGGCGACGTTCCTGCCGGAGGCTTCCCGCGCCTCGACGGCCAGCCGCACCGCGTTCCTGTTGATGTTCTCAAACTCCTCTCCGAGGCCGGCGGCTTCCAGAAGAAAGCGCGTCGTGCCGAAGGTGTTCGTAATGATCACCTCGGCCCCGGCATCGATATAAGCCTCGTGGACTTCCCGAACCAGGCCGGGATGGGTATGGACGGCGAGACCCGACCAGGCCGCCTCGTTCATCGGGACGCCGCGGCGCTGCAGCTCGGAGCCGGTTCCGCCGTCGAGCAGCACAAGCTGCCCGCGATCGAGCTTTTCTCGCCAGGACATGGCCGCCATTTTCGCACGCGAGATTCGCTCCCGTAACCGATTTGCGATCGGGGGCTTGATTTTTGCGTCCGAGCGCCTATGTTTCGCCTCTTCGGCACGGCGGGCGCGACATGGATGCGTCCGTCGGACATTCAACCGGACTTACTGGGGACGCGATGATCGAAGCGGATCGGCTGACGCGTCGCTATGGCGAATTCACCGCCGTCGACGACGTGTCGTTCCGGATTGAGCCCGGCGAAATCGTCGGGTTGCTCGGCCACAACGGGGCCGGCAAGACAACCATCATGAAAATGCTGACCGGCGCGCTGGAGCCGAGTTCGGGCGTAGTCCGCGTGGACGGCGCCGCGCTGGAGAGTGCGCCCGGCAGCGTTCAGCGGCAACTGGGCTACCTGCCCGAGAGCGTGCCGCTCTATCCGGAGCTGGCAGTGGTGGACTACCTCGCCTACGTGGCGCAGGTGCGGCGGTTGGATGACGCGCCGGCGGCGGTTGCCCGGGCGATCGAGGCAACGGATCTCGGGGAGAAAGCCATGGACACCATCGGCACGCTCTCCCGCGGTTACAAGCAGCGCCTCGGCGTGGCCCAGGCCATCCTGCACGAGCCGCTCTTCCTGATTCTCGACGAGCCCACCAACGGGCTGGATCCCGGGCAGACCCAGCACATGCGCCAGTTGGTGCGTGGTCTTGCCGCCTCGGCCACGGTGATTCTGTCCACCCACATCATGCAGGAGGTCGGCGCGGTCTGTGACCGGGTTCTCATTCTGCGGGACGGGCGGCTCGCGCTCGACGAGCGGCTCGATGACCTGCAGTCCACCAGCCGGCTCACGCTGCGCACCGATCCCGGGGCGACGATCGGCGAACTTGACGATGGGGCGCCGGCAAGCTTCGGCGACGGACGCTGGCTGGTCAACGTGGAGGGCGACCTGGCGGAAGCCGCAGACCGCATTGCCAGGCAATTGGTCGAGCGCAACATTCCCATCTACGAACTGTCACCGGAGCAACGGGACCTGGAAACCGTGTTCCGGGAAGTGAGCGAGGGAGGCGAGTAGATTCATGCAGCCTGATCGATCGGCCGTGATCCGCCGGATAGCGGCCAAGGAACTGTCGCTCTTCTTCGCGGCGCCCACCGGCTACCTGTTCCTGGCGGCGTTCCTGGGCGTAACCCTCTTCGTGTTTTTCTGGGTCGAGGCCTGGTTCGCCCGCAACGTGGCGGACGTTCGGCCCATGTTCGAATGGCTGCCGGTGCTGCTCATCTTTCTTTCGGCGGCGCTGACCATGCGCATGTGGAGCGAGGAACGGCGCAGCGGCACCATGGAACTGGTATTCACGGCGCCGGCCGCAACCTGGGAGTTCGTGCTCGGCAAGTTCCTGGCATGCTGGGCGCTCATCGGCATCGCCCTGGCGCTGACCCTGCCGCTGCCCATCAGCGCCGCCAACGTCGCCGATCTCGACTGGGGGCCGGTAGTGGCGGGATACGTGGCAGCCCTGCTGCTGGGCGGCGCCTACACGGCCATCGGGCTCTTTGTCAGCGCCCGCACCGACAGCCAGATCGTCAGCCTGATCGTCGCGAGTTTCGCCTGTGGCGTATTCTATCTCGTCGGCAGCCCGGTATTGACGGAGCTGATGCCGGGCACCGTGGCCGATTTCTTCCGTTCCATCGGTTCGGGCGCGCGATTCGAAGCCATCACCCGGGGCGTTCTGGACCTGCGCGATCTCTACTACTACGTGTCTCTCGGCGCGGTGTTCCTGGCGCTGAACGTCTACGGCCTCGAGGTGCAGCGTTGGGCGAGCGACGGCGATGCGAGGCGCCACAGGGCCTGGCTTGCCGGCACCGGCCTCCTGGTGGTCAACCTGCTGGCCGCCAACCTGTGGCTCGCATCGCTCACGGGCCTGCGCGTGGACATGACGGAAGGGCGCATCTACTCGATCTCGGACGCGACCCGCGCCTACCTCGGCCGCCTGCAGGAACCCCTGCTGATCCGCGGCTATTTCAGCAACAAGACCCACCCGCTGCTGGCGCCGCTGGTGCCGCGCATGCGCGACCTGCTCACGGAATACGAGGTGGCCGGCCGCGGCAAGGTACGCGTGGAGATCGTCGACCCGGTGGACGACCCTGAACTCGAGGACGAGGCCAACACAAAGTACGGCATCCGCTCGGTGCCGTTCCAGGTCGCCGACCGCTATCAGTCGGCCCTGGTCAACTCCTATTTCGACGTTCTGTTGAGCTATGGCGACGAGTACGAGGTGCTGAGCTTCCGCGACCTGATCGAGGTGAAGGTGCGCGGCGAGGCCGACCTGGACGTGCAGCTCCGGAACCCGGAATACGACCTCACCCGGGCGGTCAAGAAAGTGTTGTTCGGTTTCCAGGGCGGCGGCAGCATCTTCGACAACGTCCAGGATCCGGTCCACTTCGTCGGGTACCTGTCGAGCGACGACCGGCTGCCCCTGGAACTGGCCGAGTTCCGCGGCGTGCTGACCGACGTGCTGGGTTCGCTTGCCCAGGAGAGCGGCGGTGCGCTGACGGTGGAAATCGTCGACCCGGAAGCCGGGGACGGCGCGCTGGCCGAAGAGATCGCCGCGAATTACGGGTTCCAGCCCCAGGTGGCGAGCCTGTTCGATCTCAACACCTTCTATTTCTACCTGACGCTGTCCGACGGCGAGACCCTCGTGCAGATTCCCATACCGGATCCGCTGTCGGAAGAGGCCGCCCGGCGCGGCATCGAGGAAGGCCTGAAACGATTCGCAGCCGGCCTGCTGCGCACCGTCGCCCTGGTCGCGCCGCCGGCGCCGCCGCCCTACATGGCCCAGCAGGGCATGGGCGGCAACCAGTTCAGCCAGCTCCAGGGGACGCTGGCCAACGACTTCAACGTGGAAACCACCGACCTCGCCGACGGCGTCGTACCCGAGGCCGCGGACCTGTTGATGGTGGTCGATCCCCGCAACCTCTCTGAAAAGCAGCTTTTCGGCGTGGACCAGTTCCTCATGAAGGGCGGCACCGTGGTGATTGCCGCCGGGGCTTTCGAGGCCAGCCTGACCGGTCAGTCGCTCACCGCAACGAGACGCACCACCGGGCTCGAGGGCTGGCTCGAACACCAGGGTGTGCGGATCGGCGAATCGCTGGTGATGGATCCGGTCAATGCCGCCTTCCCGGTGCCCGTGACCCGGCGGGTGGGCGGCTTCAGCTTCCAGGAACTGGTGATGCTCGACTATCCGTACTTTCCCGACATCCGTGCGCCGGGCCTGAGCCAGGATTCGCTGATCACGTCGGCGCTGCCCCAGGTCACCCTGGCCTGGGCTTCCCCCATCGAACTGGACGGGGAAAGCAACGCCGGCCGGGAAGTGTCGGAGCTGCTGCGCACATCCGGGGGAAGCTGGTTGTCCACCTCCACCGATGTCATGCCCAGGGTCAATGAACTGGGATTGAGCGCGTTCGTCCCGGAAGGCGATGTTGCGGCGCGGCTGGTCGGCGTTGCCGTCAGCGGACGGTTCGACTCCTTCTTCAAGGGCAAGGACTCGCCGTTGCTCGAAGAGCCCGAAGACGAAGCGGAAGACGAAGCGGAGCCCGATGCGGACGAGGCCGCGGAGGACGGCGAGGAAACCGGCGAGGAAACCGGCGAGGAAGAAGACAGCCTCGGCATCGTCAGTTCCGTGATCGAACGCTCGCCGGAGTCGGCGCGGCTGTTCGTCTTTGCGTCCAACAGCTTTCTCGCCGACCAGACGCTGCGCATGGTGGGCTCGGCCGACGGCACACTCTACGACAACCCGGTGCAGATGCTCGTCAACGCGGTGGACTGGTCGCTGGAAGACCGGACGCTGCTCGGCATACGGGCGAGGGGTAATTTCAACCGCACCCTGCCGGGAGACTGGAGCTCCGATGAGGAATCGCGCCTGGAGTACCTGAACTACGGCCTGGCGCTCGCGGGCATCGGGCTGGTCTACCTTGTGCATCGGCAGCTCAGGGCGCGCCGGCGCAGGATCTACCGGGGCTGGCTGGCCGGGGAGGTCGCGTGAATACAAGAATCGGTTTGCTGGGCGGCCTGCTGGCGGTACAGGCATTGATCGTCGCGGGCCTGCTGGTGGCCGGAAGCACCGGCGGGGGCGAGGCGGCGGAAGGCCTGTTGCCGTTCGAACCCGCGCAGGCGGTGAGCCTGAACATCGCCACCGACGAGGAAGAAGTGGCCCTTTCCCGGGGCGAGGACGGCTGGGAACTCGACGGCGGCCTGCCCGCGGACGACGGCAAGGTGGGAGAGGTGCTGGACAAGCTCGCCAAGGTATCCGCGGCCTGGCCCGTGGCGACCAGCGCGGCGACCGCCGAGCGCTTCGAGGTCACCGAAGACAGCTTCCAGCGGCGGCTGACCATCGGCAGCGAAGGCGGCGGGACGGCCACGCTCTTCCTCGGCTCGTCGCCGGGCTACCGGCGCGTGCATGCGCGGGCGGCGGGAGCGGATGAGGTGTACAGCATCGACTTCTCCAACTACGAGGCCCCGACCGATGCGGGCCAGTGGCTGGATAGAACGCTGTTGCGTCCCGAGGGCGAGGTGGCCGCCGTCAGCCGCGAGGGAGGCTGGAGCCTGACAAGCGGCGAGGAAGGCGATTGGCTCGTGGACGGCGCCGCTGCCGACCAGGAAGCGGCGGACAAGCTCATCGGGCGGTTCGAGGACCTGAACGTCCTCGGCATTGCCGGGAACGAAGGCGAACCCGGCGGGTCTTTCTCGGTTCGCGACGATGCGGGTGACTACCGGCTCGACTTTTTCTTCGCGGAAGAAGAGGACGACTACAGCGTTTCCTCGTCGCGGGTCGAGGGCCGGTTCGAGATTGCCACCTATGTGGCGGAGCAGATGCTGATCGAAACCGAAGACCTGCTGCCCGGGGAAGACGAGCCGGAGCCGGGCGACGGGCCGGACGATGCCGGCGAAGCGGAGGCGGAAGTCACCGGCTCGGCGTCCTGAACCGGGTTGCGGAGCACGGCGCGCGCTGATATGCGCCCTGCCCTATTGACATTGCTGCCGGTCCTGCAGGCCTTGCTGGCCGGATGTGCCGGGATGCCCCAGCAGGGCTCCTGGGGAGCCTATTGGCCGGACGCCCTCGAGTTGCGTAGCGCAGCGTCCGATGCGGCGAAGAATCCCCGAACCTGGGCCCCGCTGGCCGGCGCCGCCCTGTTGACCGCCACCGGCCTTGACAACGACGTTTCCGACTGGATTGCAGACGAGAAGCTCCTCTTCGGTTCCCGAGCCGGCAGGGCGAGCGATGCGCTGCGAAACGCCGCCGTGGCCGGGTACCTGCTGACGGCGTTGGCCGCGCCGAGCGAGTCGGCTGCCCAAAAGCTGTCCGGTCTCGGCGTGGGCGCCGTCACGCTCTACGCCCAGGGTGCGGTGGTTGAAGGCCTGAAAGAGGTTTCCCACCGCCGGCGCCCGGACACCTCCGACCGCTTGAGTTTTCCCTCCGGGCACACCAGCACGGCAAGCGCCGCTACGATACTGGCAATGCGCAACCTGGCGCACGTCCACATGCCCGCAGCGGCGCGCACGGCCGTCAACCTGGGGTTCGAAGGGCTCGCGTTCGGCACCGGCTGGGCGCGCGTAGAGGCGCGCAAGCACTTTGTTGCCGATGTGCTGGCGGGCTATGCCATCGGCCACTTCATGGCCGCCTTCGCCCAGGGCGCCTTCATCGACAGGGCGTTGCCGGGCGCGCAGGTCGGGTTCCACCCCATTGAGGGCGGAGGCGCGCTGCGTCTGACGTTCCCCGTAACTCACGGGACAACAGCCTCGAACCGGTAGCTGGCAGTCACGCCCGCAATGCGAAGGTCACATCCGGTTTGATAAGCTGAACGCGGCCCGGCCGGTGACGAGACGCAGCCGGGTCGAGGGCCGGTAGCGACTTTGAAACTGTCATTCTCAAACTACGTCAAGAACCTGGAGTCGCTCGGCGTCAATCCCGGCGCCACGGCGTTCTTCGACCTCGACCGCACGCTTATTGCCGGCTATTCGGTGGCGGCGCTGGGCTGGGAGGGGTTCAAGCGCGCCACCGTTCCCCGCTGGCGCATGGTTCTGCAGTTGCGCGTTTTCTTCGACTACAGCCTGGGCCTTGCCCACTATCTCGACCTGATGCGGGTAACCCTCAACGACCTGGCGGGCGTTCGGGAGCCGGAATTCATCCGCCTGGGTGAACAGGCGTTTCACAACGGGTTGGGAGGAAGCATCTACGACGAGGGCCGCCGGCTCATCCGCGCGCACAAGGCCCTGGGCCACGAGGTGGTGCTGATCACGTCCGCCACCCGGGCCCAGGCGGCGCCATTCGCGCGGGACCTCGGTATCCGACACCTGTGCTGTACCGAGCTCGAATCCGTCGACGAACGCATCACCGGCAATTTCGATCCCTGCTACGGCGAAAGCAAACGGGATGCGGCGGAAATTTTCTGTGCCGAGCGGTCGCTGCAACTGCGCGAAGCCTGGTTCTATACCGACGGCATCGAAGATCTCCCCCTCCTCGAGTGGGTGGGCTGGCCGGTTGTCGTGAATCCCAAGTCCAGGCTGGCGACGGTGGCCGAAGAACGGGGCTGGCCGCACCTGGAATTCGTCGCGGCCCCTGAAGCGGGTGGCGAGCCGGACCGCCGCCGGGAAGCCCTGGCGGTACTGCGGGCGACGGCGCAACGCCTGTTCGCCGGGCTTACGGAAAAGGGGCGCGCCGCCCTGGCCAGGCGGCGTTCGCGTTAGTCCGTATCCGTCACCAGCTTCCCGCCGCGCACGCCGATACACTCGCAACGAAAGCGGGTGACGGAAGTTCCCAACCCGCCCCGCCGGGACGCTGACGCGCAGGGAACAGACGACCGCTGGGAGAGAGTAGGTGTGCGGTGCGGGTATCCGGCACCTTTAAAGCACCCC
>JAPPHD010000187.1 GCA_028821125.1 Gammaproteobacteria bacterium | reverse complement strand
TCCGTGATCTCTCCAAAAATCAATAGGTTAGATCGGATCGACTCTGGAAGTTCGGTTTAAAGCACCCCTGCGCCCTCGAATCCCACGACAACGCGTCCGCTTGGCGTGCCGGATACCCGTACCGCATACCTGCTCTCGGTGCCCGATCGAAGAGGCTGTTCCAAATACAGATAAATCAAAAAAATACAATAAAACAATACGTCCAAAATTAGTTCCACGAAAGCCCGGTCAACCGCCCTCGATACGTGGCATGAAGAAAACTTCGCTGGTCGGCTCGATCGGCTCGAGGAAAGCGTCCTGATAGATCTGTCCATCGATGGCGACCGCCGATTTCGACAGCCGCTCACCGATGCCCGGCCACCGCCCCTCCAGTTTCTCGACGAGTTCGCGGTAGTTCTCCGCGACCACCGCCACCTCCCGCTGCCCGCCGGTAGCGCTCAGCAGGTGTTCCGGAAAAACGACCCTCGCCATCCGGGTTCAGGTCGGCCAGGCGCTCAATTGCCCTCAAGGGCCGCCACGATGCGCGGCGGCGACAGCGGCAGATCGTTGATGCGCACACCCGTCGCATCCCGCACCGCGTTCGCCGCAACCGCAAGCGGCGCCACGATCGGCGTCTCGCCCACGCCCCGCACACCGTACGGATGGCTGGGATTGGGCACCTCGACAATGTGCGTATCGATCATCGGCAGGTCGGAGGCCACCGGCATGCGGTAGTCGAGGAACCCGGCGTTTTCCATGACGCCGTCGGCATCGTAGATGTACTCCTCGTTCAGCGCCCAGCCCAGGCCCTGCGAGGCGCCGCCCTGCATCTGCCCTTCGACGTAGTCGGGGTGAATGGCGCGGCCGGCATCCTGTACCGCCGTGAACGACAGCACATCCACCTTGCCGGTTTCCCGGTCGACCCGGAGGTCGGCGAAATTGATGGAGAAGCTCGCCCCGGCGCCCTGGGCATTCAGCGAGGCACGGCCCAGCATCGGGCCCCCGGTCTTGGGCATGCTGGCCGCAATGTCCGCCAGGCTCATGGGCGTTACCTCCGCATTGACACCGGGAGCGGGGACCGCCTGGCCGTCCTGCCAATCGACCTGGTCTTCATCGACCCCCCAGGTGGCCGCGACGCGCGACTTGCACTGGCCGATGATGTCCTCGCAGGCGCGCACCACGGCAAGCCCCGTGGCGAAAGTCGTGCGGCTGCCGCCGGTGACGTTGCAGAAACCCGTGCTCTCCGTATCGCCCACGAAAGCGTTGATACGTTCGTACGGGACGCCCAGGGTCTCCGCGGCCATCAGGCACATCGAGGCCCGCGAGCCGCCGATATCGGGGTTGCCTTCCATGACGATGACGGTGCCGTCTTCGTTCAGGCGCACCTCGGCGCTCGATTGCATGCCCACGTTGAACCAGAATCCCGCGGCCACGCCGCGCCCGGCGCCTTCCGGTACCGGCGCCTTGTAGTTGGGGTGCTCTTTCGCCGCCTCAAGGCAGGCCTTGAAGCCGATGGCGGGGAATTTCGGGCCGTAGGGCGCCTGGGTGCCTTCGTCCGCCGCATTCTTCATGCGCAGGTCGAGCGGGTCCATGCCCAGTTGCCGGGCGATATCGTCCAGGGCCACTTCCATCGCGTGCATGGCCTGGGGTGCGCCCGGCGCCCGGTAGGCGGCCACCTTCGGCTTGTTGACCAATACGTCGTGCCCCACCACCAGGAAGTTCTCCAGGTCGTACGGGGCAAAGATGGACATGCAGCCGGGCCCCATGGGTGCGCCGGCAAAGGCGCCGGCCTCGTAGGCCATCCAGGCCTTGGCGGCAGTGATGCGGCCGTCACGCTTCGCCCCGACCTTGACGCGGCAGACGGTGCCGGACGTCGGCCCGGTGGCACGGAATACTTCCTCCCGGGTCATGACCATCTTCACGGGCCTGCCCGATTGCCTGGACAGCATTACAGCCACCGGTTCGAGGTAGAGCACCGTCTTGCCGCCGAATCCGCCGCCGATCTCGCTGGCGATGAACTTGAGGTCGCCAATCGGACAGTCCAGGATCTTGGCGGTGGCGGCGCGGAAGTCGAAGTGCCCCTGCGTGCAGCACCACACCGTCGCCTTGCCTTCTTCGTTTACCGTGGCCGTGCAGGCGTGGGGCTCGATGTAGCCCTGGTGCGCCATGGGGATGCGGTATTCGCCTTCGACGACCAGGTCGGCCTGCTCGAAGCCCTCGTCCACGTTGCCCCGGGCCAGGGTCATGACCGAGGCTATGTTGCTGGGCTTGTCCGGTTTTTCCGGCAGGTTTTTGGTAAAGCAGTTTTCGTCGAGCAACGGTGCGTCTTCCTCCATTGCCTCGAGCACATCGAGTACCGGCGGCAATACCTCGTATTCCACCTCGATGGCATGGAGGGCCCGCTCGGCAATCTCCAATGAGGACGCGGCGACAGCCGCTATCGCGTGTCCATGATAGAGAACCTTGTCGCGGGCCATGATGTTCCTGGCGACGTCGCCGAGATCGCCGCCGCCTTCGCCGAGCATTGAACCGCCGACCTCCGACGGAAAATCCTCTCCACAAACCGCGGCGTACACACCGTCCATCGCCAGCGCGCCGGATACGTCGACGCGCCGGATTCGCGCATGCGCATGGGGACTGCGCAGGACCTTTCCGTGCAGCATGTTCGGCAGGTTCTGGTCGGCGCCAAACTGGGCGCGGCCCGTAACCTTGTCCACGCCGTCCGGCCGAACCGGACGGGTCCCGATGTACTTGAGATCGATCGCTTCAGCCACGAAGCACCTCCTTTATGTGCTATGTGCGTATGTGCTATGTGCGTATGTGCTATGCGCTATGTGCGTATGTGCTATGTGCGTATGTGCTATGTGCGCAATATACGTGCGCTAACTGTGTGCGCTATACCTTCCGCTGGCGGACAATCGGATTCAATGCGTCACGATTGTACCCGCTCGCTGCTTTTCCATTGTGCCGGCCCATCGCCCGGTCAGGCCTGATAGGCCAGTTCCCCGGCCGCATCCTGCACGGCCCGGATGATCTTGTCGTAACCCGTGCAGCGGCACAGGTTGCCCGCCAGCCAGTACCGGATGGTTTCCTCGTCCGGGTCCGGGTCGCGGTCGAGCAGCGACTTGGCGGCGACGATGAAGCCTGGCGTACAGATACCGCACTGCAACGCGGCATGCTCCAGAAACTTCTCCTGCAGGGGATGCAGGCCGCCGTCGCCGGCGATGCCCTCGATGGTGGTCACTTCCGCGCCCTGGGTTTCTGCCGCGAACACCAGGCAGGAGCAGACGAGCCGGTCGTCGATCAATACCGAGCAGGCGCCGCAATCGCCGGTGCCGCAGCCTTCCTTGGTGCCCTGCCGACCGACGATTTCGCGCAGGGCTTCCAGGAGCGTCTGCTGGGGTGAACACAGAAACTCGACGGTTTCGCCGTTGATACTGGTCTGTACGTGCATCTTGGTCATTTCGTTCAGCCTCCTCGGGCGAGAACCCGGTCGCGGGCGATGGCACCGGCGCGCCGGCACAGCACCCCCACGACCTTCAATCGGTATGAAACGGTACCGCGCTTGTCGGAAATGGGCGAGGACGCCGCCGTGCAGGCTTCGCCCGCCGCAACGAGCGCGTCGTCGTCGACCCGGGTGCCCACCAGGGACTCAGCGGCCTCGGGGACGATCAACGGCGTCGGAGCCACCGCCCCGATGCCCACCCGGGCGGCTGTGCAGACACCGTTGCCGTCCAGGGTGACGCTGACGCCCGCCCCGGCGACGGCGATGTCCATCTCGGTGCGCGGAATGAAGCGCAGGTACGCATCGGCAGTTCCGGGCGCCGGGCGCGGGAACCTGAGGCCGAGCAGGAATTCCCCGGCTTCCAGCACATTGGTGCCGACGCCGGTGCAGAAATCCTCGACGGGCACTTCCCGCCGCCCACCCGGCCCCGCAATGACGCAAGCGCCGCGATTGGCGATCATGGCCGGAATGGTGTCGGCGGCGGGCGATGAATTGCACAAGTTGCCGCCGAGGGTGGCACGGCCCTGAATCTGGGTCGACCCGATCAGGTAGGCGGATTCCAGCAGGCCGGGCAGCAATCGCTTGAGTTCCTCGTGTTCGTCCAGCACGGCACTGGCGATCGCGGCGCCGATGTAGATGTCATCGCCGTCGGCATCGATACGGTTGGTTTCCTCGAGGCGTTTGATGTCGACGATGGTGCGCGGTTCCCGGTCGGTTCCCCGCATCTGGACGATGAGATCGGTGCCGCCCGCCAGTACCTGTGCCCGCCGGCCGCTGTTGGCGTGGTCTTCGAGAATGCCCACGGCATCGTCAATGCTCAAAGGGGCAGAATAGGCGTACTCCGCCATGGTTCCTCCATTCGGGTCCGTCGCAGAATGATCGGGTCGATCGGCGCACAATCTACCAGAATCCCCGGCCGGGAAGCCAGCGTGCTACGCGTTATAATCGACCGGGTGAACCCTGCCAGCGAACAACTGTACCGGAGCCACCTGGACGCGCTGGCGCCGCGGTGGGCAGCCGCCCTCGAAGCCGAGAATCTCGATGCGGTTCTGGTGTCCGCCGGCGCTCCCCGCAACTACCTGTTCGATGACCATGCGCCGTTCTTCCGGCCGAACCCGCACTTCGCCCTGTGGTTTCCCCAGGAGCGCTGCGAACACGCCATCCTGCTGATCGCGCCGGCCAAGCGCCCGAGGCTTTTCTACCTCCAGCCCGACGACTACTGGCACCTGCCGCAGCAGGCTCCGGAATGGGCGGGCGGCTGTTTCGAACTCTCCGTGTATTCGGATCCGGACGATCTTCGCGACGCGGCCCGGGCGGCTGCGGCGGAACTGGGCTCTTCAGCCTGCATCGGAGACGACCCCGCCTTCGACAACTGCCCCGCCAATCCGCCGAAGCTCATCGACCGCCTGCACTACCAGCGGGCCTGCAAGACCGAATTCGAGATCGACTGTATCCGGCGAGCCACCGAAGCCGGCGTATCGGGCCACCTCGCCGCCCGGGACGCTTTCTTCTCCGGCGCGTCCGAACTCGAGATTCTGCGCGCCTTTCTCGCCGCCTCCGGCCAGACGGAAGGCGACCTGCCCTACCCCTGCATCATCGCCCAGAACGAGCACGCGGCAACGCTTCATTACCAGTACTACGATCGCACAGCGCCGGTGAGCCGCCACAGTTTCCTCATCGATGCCGGCGCCCGGTGGCGCGGCTACGCATCGGATATCACCCGGACCTATACGGCCACGCCAGGCGATGTCTTCAGCGACCTGATCGACGCCCTGGATGCCGCCCAGCGGCAATTGATCGATACCATCCGGCCGGACATCGGATATCTCGACCTGCACGTGGACATGCACAGGCGCCTGTGCAGCCTCCTCGCGGAGTTCGGCCTGGTCCGGTGCACCGCCGAGGCGGCGTTCGAACTGGGTATATCGAAAACCTTCCTGCCTCACGGGCTCGGGCACCTGCTCGGACTGCAGGTCCATGATGTGGGCGGCCACCAGGCCGGGCCCGGCGGCGAACTTTCGCCGCCGCCATCCGACTACCCGACCCTGCGGCTGACGCGCATCACGGCCCCCGGCATGGTCTTCACCATCGAGCCAGGACTCTATCTGATTCCCATGCTCCTCGATGAACTGCGCGCCGGCGATGCCGCATCGGAGGTCGACTGGCCTGCCGTCGAGGCGCTCGCGCCCTGCGGGGGCATCCGCATCGAAGACAACGTCCTGGTAACCGGGACAGGGTCACGAAACTTCACGCGGGAGGCGTTCGCAGCCGCCGGGGTGTCATGAAGGCACGGCTTACCGCCGAACGGCTATTCAGCAATCCCCCGCTCACCGGCGATGCGCCCCGGGATGTCCGGGTGTCTCCGGACGGCCGCTGCGCAAGCTGGCTGAGGGTCGCCGAGGATGACCGCGAACGGCTGGACCTATGGGGCGCGGACCTGGAATCCGGACGGCCGGAGTGCTGGCTGAAGGCTACCGACCTGCCTTCGGAAACAACGCCCGGCGTTGCCGAGCGCGACGAACGCGAGCGCCGGCGCCTATTCGGCCACGGCATCAACCGCCAAACCTGGCGTGCGGACAGCATGGGGCTCCTCATCGAAGCCTCCGGCACGGGGTACCTGCTCGACGCACAAACCCGGTCAACCCGGCGGATCACCCCCTCGGGCCATCGATACACCGACATCCGGCTGTCCTCCCGGTGCCTGTTCATCAGCTACGTCGAGAACGGGAGCCTTTACCTTCTCCATCTGGAAAGCGGAATCGAGCGCGCCGTCGCCAGGTCCGGCGAGGCGACCGTCAGCTTCGGCACCGCCGACTTTCTGGCCCAGGAGGAGATGCACCGCTTCGACGGGCACTGGTGGAGCCCCGACGACAGCGCCATCGCTTTCACGCGGGTCGACGTTGCGCCCGTCGACCCCATCCGGCGGTTCGGCGCCGGCGGGCTGCAGACCGTACGGCAACGTTATCCGTTTGCCGGCGCGAGCAACCCCGCCGTCGAACTCGGCCGGTACGACCTGGCCTCCGGCGAAACGAGCTGGCTCACCTGGTCGGACGATCCGGACGACTACCTCGCGCGGGTCGGTTTCGCGAACCGGGACCTGATACTGCAGGTACAGAACCGTGCGCAGAACCGCCTGCGCGTCAAGGTCGTCCCGCCGCGGCAGTCCCGGGCGCGCCTGTTGTTCGAGGAGACCTCGGAGACCTGGGTCAACCTGAACGACAACTTCACCCCGCTCGGCCGGGGGGACTGCCTCTGGACATCGGAACGGGACGGGTTCAGCCACCTTTACCGGCACCGCGACGGCAAGCTCGAGCAGCTCACGCGCGGCGCCGGTCACATCGAGAAAGTCCTGCACGCAGACAGCGAACGGGCGCTGGTGTCGGGATGGTTCGAGACACCGACCGAGCGGCATCTCTATTCAATAGCTCTCGACACCCGCGAGTTGTCGCGGCTGACCTCGGCCGGCTGGCACGAGGTTACCGCCAGCAGGGACGGGCAGACCCTGCTCGATTGGTGCAGCAGCCTCGGCAACCCCGGCGAACTGCGGGCAAGGCGCGCAAACGCGCCTTTTCGGACACTTTCCGGAACGCGCATTGACGGCAATCATCCCTATCGCCAATACCTCGACAGCCATTCGACCCCTACACTGGGCAGCCTCAAGGCCGAAGATGGCCAGGTGCTGCACTATCGCCTGACCCGGCCCCGAACCGGCAGCGGCCATGCACCCGGGTCCGGGTTTCCCCTGATCGTCTGGGTATACGGCGGACCCGGCGCCCAGACGGTCAGAAACGCCTGGCCACCCCTGGCCCTGCAACTTTTCGCGCAGAACGGGTTCGGCGTTCTGGAACTCGACAACCGAGGTACCGCCAACCGGGGGCGCGCCTTCGAGAAGCCGCTGTTCCGGCGCCTCGGAGATACGGAAGTTTGCGACCAGGTCGCCGGCGCGCGGCATGCGGCCGGCCTCGAGTGGGTGGACGGGAACCGGATCGGCGTATTCGGTCACAGCTACGGCGGTTACATGACACTCATGTGCATGGCCCGGGCCCCGGACCTGTTCCGCGCCGGGGCGAGCGTGGCGCCGGTTACCGACTGGCGCCTGTACGATACCCACTATACCGAGCGATACCTGGGCCACCCCGAGGACAATGCCGAAGGCTATGAGGCAAGCTCCGTCTTCCCCTGGCTCGACGGCCTGCGCGGCAAGCTGCTGGTGATGCACGGCATGGCCGACGACAACGTGCTCTACGCCCACACCATGAAACTGCAACGCGCGCTGCAGGAACGGCACATACCGTTCGAACTGATGACCTACCCCGGTTCGAAGCATGCCCTGCAGGAACGCGATGTTTCCATTCACCGGTTCAAGCTGGTCCTCGATTTCTTCCGGCGGGCCCTGTGACGGTAACGATTCGCCGGGCCACCGCCAGGGACGCCTCCCTGATCGCCGGATTCAACGTTGCCATGGCGCAGGAGAGCGAAGACAGGGCATTGGATGCCGCCCTGCTGGAACAGGGCGTCCGTCATGTTTTGCTCGAGCCCGGAGACGGCTTCTACCTCGTGGCCGAGGTGAACGGTCAGGCAGCCGGCTCCCTGCTGGTGACCTACGAGTGGAGCGACTGGCGCAACGGTCGCTTCTGGTGGGTCCAGAGCGTCTACGTACTGCCGGAATACCGCCGGCGCGGCGTCTATTCCCGAATGCACGCCCGCGTGCGCGAGGCGGCGCTCGCGGACGGCCATGCCTGCGGACTCAGGCTCTACGTGGAAAAGGACAACACCGGCGCCCAGGCCACATACAGCCACATCGGCATGCAAAAGACGGGCTACCGGCTGTTCGAGGAAGAGTTTGACCGCGGGACGTCCTGACGCGCGGGCTGCTAGCCGCACCTATTCATGAATAGGTCCGGCTAGAGCGTGTGCGTGTGGCGTTCCGAAGCCACGGCGCCCGCCAGGCAGTTTTCTATCTTGCGGCGCATCGACTCGCCCCCGGCATCGAAGCCGATGCCCACGCCGGCGGTTCTGTCGCCCTGGGCGCCTTGCGGCGTGATCCAGACTACCGTACCGCTCAGCCGCAGCGGCTCCGGTTCCTGCATGAATTCAAGCGAGATGGCCACCGCCTCACCGAGCGTCAGCGATGCATTGGTGGGTATGAACAACCCACCGTTCCTGACGAATGGCATATAGCACTCGTAGAGCGACATGCGGTCCTTGATTGCGAGGTTCAGTGTCTGCATCCCGGGCGAGGCACCGTTGTGAGCATCAGCGTGTATCGGCGAGGCGGCAAGCACCTGCCAACGCGGACTCCGGCGGCTTGCTTGCCCGTCCGTGATTGTCTCCCCCGGCCGCGGGGCGGCACCAGAGCAACCCTCCCACGAAGGCGTGCGAGTTTTCCCGAATCGGCGTGGGTCGGGGCTCAGGTCAACGCGGCTGAACCAGCCATTGCCATTGGTAACAGAGGCGTTCCAGCAGCAGCCTCACATTGGCGCCGCTCGACCGGTTGACCTGGTCGTGGAAGCGGGTCAGTTCATCGGCAAAGGCAAACGCCCTGCGCCGGTTCAGTTCCGGTCTTTCCGGAGGCTCCGGTTCGTCTGCAAGGGCGCGCACAAGCCAGCGCATCCAGCGGGCGCCAAGCCGGGACGCATCGAGGCCCAGCATTTCATCGAGGACCGGCCGGCCCGCCGCGAGGTCTCTCAGCAATTCGGCCATGGGACGTTCCCCCGCCTCGGCTCCGGTCAGGGCCTGCAGCGGCGCACCGTCATAGTCGTCGAGCAGCGCTTTCGCCGCCGGCTCGCGCAACCAGTCCGCCGCCGCGGCGTCGGCCCTGGGAATGGTGAAGGTCTGGCAGCGGCTCAACACCGTCGGCGCCAGCGACCCGGCGCTGTCGCTACCCAGGATGAGGAACATCGACCCGGGCGGCTCTTCAAGGGTCTTGAGCAAGGCGTTCTGGGCGTTGACGTTCATGCTGTGGGCGCTTTCGATTACCGCGACCTTGGCGCCGGCGATCTGCGGCGTACCCGGGGCGAACTCCGCCAGGGCCCGGATCCGTTCGACCTTGATCGATCCGCCTTCGGGTGCGACCCACCGAAAATCGGGATGCGCCAGCCTCTCGGCTTCGACGGATGAATCGGCGCCCAGCAACCTCAGTGCCAGCCATCCGCAAAGTTCCGAATCACCCCATCCCGGGTAGCCCGACACGACGATGGCATGGGGCAACCTTCCGTCGTCCATGGCCGCACTCAGGCGGGCCCTGACGCCGGCTTGCCAGGGCAGGTCCATCAGCGCTCCCCGGCTCCCCGGAGCAGTGGCGCCAGCGCCGCAACGATGTCGGCCTGCACCCGGTCCAGCGGCTGGGTGGCATCGATTGTCACGCAGCGCGAAAGCTCCGCCGCGCGCTCCAGGTAGCCTGCGCGAACCCGCTCGAAGAAGTCGCGCTGTTCCCGCTCGAACCGATCCCTGGTACGTCCGGACAGGCGCGATGCGACCGAATCGAAGGGCGCATCGAGAACCAGGGTCAGATCCGGCTGCAGATTTCCGTGCACCAGCCGCTCCAGTGTCGCGATGGTTGCCTCGTCGACGCCCCGGCCGCCGCCCTGGTACGCGTAGGTGGCATCGGTGAAGCGGTCGCTCACTACCCAGCACCCGGCCCGCAACGCCGGTTCGATGGTTCCCGCCAGGTGCTGGCCGCGCGCCGCGAACACCAGCAGCAGTTCCGCGATGTCGGCCACTGGCTCGTCGCGCACCGCCAGCAGCAGATCACGGATCTCCTCGGCCAGCGGTGTGCCGCCCGGTTCCCTCGTGCGGACGACCTCGACCCCGGCCCGGCGGATCGTTGCGCAGACGAAATCCAGGTTTGTGGTCTTGCCGACGCCCTCGGTGCCTTCGAGAGTAATAAAGGCGCCACGCATCCTGCGGTCCTTGGCCATGAGTTACCGGTTCGCTCCCAACTGGTACTTTTGCACGGCTGCCTGGTGTTGCTCGAGGGTGGTGGAGAACTCGCTGGTGCCGTCGCCGCGGGAGACGAAGTAGAAATAGGGCGCACCGCTCGGATGCACCGCGGCGTGCAGGGAGTCCCGGCCGGGCATTCCGATGGGCGTCGGGGGCAACCCCTTGTGTACGTAGGTGTTGTAGGGCGTGGGCTGCCTCAGGTGGGCTCGGGTCAGATTGCCGTCGAACGCCTCGCCGAGACCGTAGATCACGGTGGGGTCCACCTGCAGCCGCATGCCGCTGTCGAGACGCGCGGCGATCACCTGGCTGATGTCCGCCCGGTCGGCCTTCCGACCGGTTTCCTTCTCCACGATCGATGCAACCGTCAGCGCCTCGTACGGCGTCCGGTAGGGCAGCCCGGCGGCGCGGCCCGCCCAGGCCGTGCCGAGTTCGCTGCGCATCTTCCGATGAGCCCGCATGAGCAGTCCCCGGTCTTCGTCTCCCGCCACGTAGCGATAGGTATCCGGAAAGAACCAGCCCTCACCGTGACTCGTCCCCGCCGCCCCGTCAACGCCCAGATCCGTCAGCAGCGTCGCCGGCGCGACGCCTTGCAGTGTCTGGCCGATCCTTGGGTGATCGGCCAGCTCCGCGAGCACTGTCGCGATTCGCGCGCCCTCGACGATCCGGAACCGGTAGGAGATCACGTCTCCGGCAACGATGCGCGCAAGGAGCCGCTCCGGTGAATCGCCGGGCGTTACCACGTATTCGCCGACCTTGAGGGCACCGGCAAGCCCGGCGATCTGCGTGGTCCAGCGCAGCCGGCGCGGGTGGCCGAGCTGCCCGGCCCGCGCCATCCGCCGGGCGAGGTCGCCGACCGTGTCGCCCTCCCTGACAACGACCGTACCCGCCTCGTCGATGCTCAACGGCGATGTCCACCATTGATAAAGCGACCAGGCATACCAGCCGCAAGCGGCCGCAACGAATATCAGGATGCCGATCCAGGCGCGCATCCCGCTCACTGGCATTCTGCCCGATTCAAACGGCGCCGAAGACGACCGTGCCGTTGGTGCCGCCGAAGCCGAAGGAGTTGCTCAAACCCACCTTGAGGGGCATCTCCCGTGCCTCGTTCGGCACGTAGTCGAGATCGCATTCTTCCCCGGGGTTTTCCAGGTTGATGGTCGGCGGGCAGACCTGGTCGCGGATGGCCATGACGGTGAATATCGCCTCCACGGAACCCGCGGCGCCGAGCAGATGCCCGGTCATCGACTTCGTGGAACTGATCGCGACGTCCGTGTCGGGCCCGAACACGTGCTTGATCATCTTGGTTTCGGCCACGTCGCCCAGGGGCGTGGAGGTGCCGTGCGCATTGATGTAGTCGACGGTTTTCGGGGCCATGCCCGCATCGCGCAGCGCGTTCTCCATGCAGGCGATGCCGCCGGCGCCGCTTTCCAGCGGACTGGTGATGTGGTGGGCGTCCCCGCTCATGCCGAACCCGAGCAACTCCGCGTAGATGTCCGCACCCCGCCGACGGGCGCGTTCGTACTCTTCCAGCACGACGACGCCGGCGCCCTCGCCGAGCACGAAGCCGTCCCGGTCCCTGTCCCAGGGCCGGCTGGCCGCCTCGGGATCGTCGTTGCGTGTCGACAGCGCCTTCATGGTCGCGAACGCGGCGACGGTGATCGGCGACGTACCGTACTCGGACCCGCCGGCAACCATGACATCCGCGTCGCCGTGCTGAATCAGCCGGCCCGCGAGGCCGATGCTGTGGGTTCCCGTGGTGCACGCCGTGGCAAGCGCCAGGTTGGGGCCGGTGTAGCCGTACATGATGGACAGGTTCCCGCTCACCATGTTGACGACGGTTGCGGGTATGAAGAACGGCGAAATGCGCCGCGGGCCGCGGTTGATGAGAACCGAGTGGGTGTCCTCGATGGTCTGCAGGCCGCCGATCCCGGACCCGACGGCGATCCCGTAGCGATGGGCGTCGTCCGGTTCCCGGGGCAGGCCCGCATCTTCGATCGCCTGGACCCCCGCGGCAATGCCGTACTGGATGAAGGCATCCCGGCGGCGCACTTCCTTGCGCTCCATGAAGCGATCCGCCTCGAAGCCCTTCACCTGGGCGGCGATGGTGACGGGGTAGCCCTCGGTGTCGAACTTGTCGAGCGGGCCAACGCCGCTCGTTCCCGCGACGGCGTTGCGCCAGGCATCTTCAACGCTGTTTCCGAGGGGCGAGATGGCGCCCAGCCCGGTGATAACCACTCTGCGCTTTGTCATGCTCCTGCCGGGACTGTCGATTCGGCGGGGCCTTCGGGGATATGAATGAGGCGGCCCCGCCTACTGGTGGGCGAGAATGTAGCCGATGGCTTCCTTGACCGTCGTGATCTTCTCGGCTTCCTCGTCGGGAATTTCGGTTTCGAATTCCTCTTCGAGAGCCATTACCAGCTCGACCGTGTCGAGTGAATCCGCACCGAGATCTTCAACGAAAGAGGCTTCGTCCTTGACCTCTTCCTCCTTTACGCCAAGTTGTTCGCAAATAAGTTTCTTGACCCGTTCTTCGACACTGCTCATGCTGATTGATGTCTCCCAATCCGGTTACTGGGGGGCAGAGCGGAGCGCGCATTCTATAGATGCGACCGGGGCAGTTCAAGGTAACGCACCGACGCCCGAACTGCCCCGAAACAGTGCCTCAACACAGCCGCAAGACGTTGATTTCTGAGACTCAGCGGCCCGTTGCCGCCTCAGGCCACATGCAGCCCGCCGTTGACGTGCAACGTCTCGCCGGTGATGTATCCGGCGGCGTCGCTCACCAGGAAAGCGACCGCTTCGGCAACGTCCGAGGCGGTGCCCATACGGCCCAGGGGAATGCGTCCCAGCAGGTCGTCGGCCTGGCTGTCGGTGAGTTGGGCCGTCATGTCGGTGGCAATGTAGCCGGGGGCGACGGCATTGACGGTGATGCCGCGGGAAGCAACCTCCTGGGCCAGGGAACGGGTGAACCCCTCGACCCCGGCCTTGGAGGCCGCATAGTTCGTCTGGCCGGGGTTGCCGCTTCTGGCAACCACCGAACTGACATTCACGACCCGGCCCCAGCGCGCCCGCAGCATGCCGCGCAATACGGGCCTGGTGATGCGGTACAGGCCGCTCAGGTTGGTGTCGATCACCTCGCTCCACTGTTCCGGCGTCATGCGCAGCATCAGGTTGTCCCGGGTGATTCCCGCGTTGTTGACCAGCACCAGCGGCATGCCCGGACCGTCGCTGATCCCGGCAAAGAACCGGTCGACGTCCTCCGGGTCGCCGATGTCCAGGCGCCGGCCCACCACCGAGGGCCCCAGGGCTTGGTCGATGCGCGCCGCGCCGGCATCGGTGGTGGCCGTGCCGATGACCCGGAGGTTGCGGGCGGCAAGCAGCCGGGCGATGCCCGCTCCGATCCCCCGGGACGCGCCGGTGACCAGGGCGACCCGGACCGCCGGCCCGTTCAAGCTGCGGACTCCAACGCGGCGCAGAGCCCGTTCAGTTCACCGATTGCCGAGGCCTGCAGGGATCGATCGATGCGCCTCGCCAGCCCGCTGAGCACCTTGCCGGGCCCGCACTCAACCAGGGCATCGACCCCGAGCGCCTGGAGTGCGCGCACGCAGTCGATCCAGAACACCGGGGTGGTGAGCTGCGCGAGCAGGTTCTGCCGAATGGCGGCAACCGAAGCGGCCACCCGCGCATCGACATTATGGAAGACTTCGATGTCGGGAAGGCGGATGGCCGTCGCCTCCAGGGCCTCGGCGAATCGCCTGCCGGCGGGGGCCATGAGTTCGCAATGAAACGGGCCGCTCACGTCGAGCAGCACGGCGCGGCGCGCGCCCGCGGCCTTGCACTGCGCCACGGCCCGATCCACCGCCGACGCCTCACCGGCAATGACGGTCTGGCCCGGTGCGTTGTAGTTGGCCGCCGTTACCACCCCTTCGGACTGCTCACAGCAGGACTCCACGTCCGGGGCATCGAGACCGAGAATCGCCGCCATGGCGCCCCGGCCCCTCGGCACCGCTTCCTGCATGAGCCGGCCCCGCCGGTGGACCAGCCGGACGCCATCGGCAAAATCGAAGGCACCGGCGCAAACCAGGGCCGAATACTCGCCCAGGCTGTGGCCCGCCATGGCCACCGGCCGGGCGCCTCCGCTGCGCTGCCAGATCTCCCACAGGGCAAAGCTTGCGGTCAGCAGGGCGGGTTGGGCCACGGCAGTGCCGGCCAGTGCCGCATCCTCTCCGTTGTGGACAATTTCCCAGAGGTCGATGCCGATCGCATCGCCCGCCTCCTCGAAACGGCGCCGGACGGATTCATGGGCCCCGGCGACATCGCCGAGCATGCCGACAAACTGGGAGCCCTGCCCGGGAAAGACGAAACCGCAGGACATTCGGACGGCTGCCGGACCGCCTCAGCGCGCCGGCTTACTCCTCGCGGTTGACGACGTGCCGCCCGCGGTAGAAGCCGTCGGCGGTGACGTGGTGGCGCCGGTGGGTTTCGCCCGTGGTCGGATCGATGGACAGCGCCGGCTTCTTCAGGCTGTCGTGGGAACGCCGCTTGCCGCGGCGGGAGCGGGTTGTCCTGTTCTGTTGAACGGCCATGCAGGTCTTCCTCCAGATCGCCTTGGGCCCGACCCATGCACGATTGGGTGGGGCTAGTTATCCTTCTTCAGCGCGGCCAGGGCCCCGAAAGGGTTGTCCCCGCGCTCGTTCTCCGGCGGATAGGCGAAAGGCGGCGCCTTCTCGCAATCCCGCCTGGCGCATGGCCGCTGGGGCAGCGCCAATATCAGTTCATCCTCGATCACATCGGCCAGCGTCGGCTCGCCTGTCCCGAGTTCAAGGACATCGCCACCGGCACCCAGCCGTGCCGCATCGGCCTCGCCGGTGACGGCGACAACGGCGAAGTCCGCATCCAGATCGACCGGCACCGCTTCGAGACACCGCTGGCATTCCACGGATACCGGAACACTCAGCGTTCCCTCGATGCGGATGCCGCCCTCGTCATTGCGGCCGAACGAGAGCCGCACCCGAACGTTTCCGTCCGGTTTGCAGAGCGCGCCGAAGCGGGCCAGTCCGCGGCAGTCGACCAGCCGTTCGATGACGGCCCGGCGTGCCGCCAACGTCACCAGTGGCAGGCGTTCGTCAGCGCTCCGTTGTGCCACTGCGTTTTCCCGCGAAAGTTTTACTCCGCGCTCCGCGGCTGCAAGGGCGCGCATCATAGGTACACGTCATGGCACTGTAAAGGTATCCTCGGATTCACCCTTCCCGAATCCCGACCCGTGACCGAACTGGTTCTCGCCTCGTCCTCGCCCCATCGCCGGGAACTGCTGGCACGCCTCGGGATACCTTTCGAAGCGGTGGCTCCCGCGCTGGACGAGACTCCGCTGCCCGGGGAAAGCCCCGCGGACCTCGTCGCCAGGCTGTCCCGAGCCAAGGCAAGGGCCGTCGCACCGCGCTTTCCGGGAGCCGTCGTTGTCGGCTCCGACCAGGTTGCGGTGATTCCGCAACAGCCGGCATCCGTCATCCTCGGCAAACCGGAGGACCGGGCGGCCGCCATTGAACAACTCGGCCTGATGTCCGGTCGGAACGTCAGTTTCCTCACCGGCATTTGCGTGGTCGACCCCAGCGGCGGCGACGAACTCGAACTCGAGGAAACCCGGGTGTCTTTCCGCGGTTTGGCCGAAACCGAGATCGCCGCCTACGTCGATCGCGAGCAGCCCTACGGCTGTGCCGGATCGTTCCGTTCCGAGCGGCTCGGGGTCACCCTCGTCGAGTCGATTGCGAGCGAGGATCCCAACGCGCTGATCGGCCTGCCGTTGATCCGTCTTTCCCGAATGCTCCGCCGAGCCGGGCTCGACCCGCTGCGCCCGGAGCCGGAGCGTAGTAACGACGGCAGCCCACCCAATACTCGTGTCGATTCTGGGAATACAATGTAAGATATTTATTTTTATAGGAATTATTTTCTCAATGACTCGACAGACGCGCCCATGCCTCGGCAAACAGCGGGGGCAGTGGCGCCTCCACGCTCAAAGCGCTGCTCTCCCAGTCGAAGCTCAGTCGGGCCGCATGCAGGCAAAGGCGTCTGACGCCGCCTGTTTCAGACGGAAACGCCGACGCAGCAGTACCGTACTTGTCGTCTCCGAGTACGGGATGGCCCGACGCAGCCGCATGAACGCGAATCTGGTGCGTCCGGCCCGTGTGCAGCCACGCCCGCAGCCAGCTTGCGGAAGCGGTGATCCTGACACGGCGGAAGGTCGTCCGCGCCGGTTTGCCGAGCGCGGCCACCCGCACCCGCCGTTCGCCGCCCGGGGTCAGGTAACGGTGCAATGGGAGATCCACGGCATTGAGTTGCCGAGGCCAACGCCCCGCAACCAGGAGCTCGTAGGTCTTGCGCACCTCGCGCGTGCGCTGCAGGGCGTGCAGTTGCTTCAGCGCGGCGCGGGACTTGGCGACGATCAGGCAACCCGAGGTTTCCCGGTCCAGGCGATGACCCAGCTCCAGGAAGCGTTCCGAACGCGCCGCCCGCAAGGCTTCGATCAGACCGAAGGAAACCCCGCTGCCTCCGTGCACCGCGAGGCCTGCCGGTTTGTCAAGGATCAGAAGCCCGTCGTCTTCGTACAGGACAGCCTCGCGGAGCAACCTGCCGAGCCCCTCGTTCCGGGTCGGTGTCGGTAGCCGGCGGCCGGTACGCACTGGCGGCACCCGCACCCGGTCACCGGCCTGCAACCGGTAGGTGGGCTTGACGCGGCCGCCGTTCACGCGCACCTCGCCGCGGCGCAGCATCCGGTAGATGCGCGCCCTGGGCACTGCCTTCAACTCCCGGTTCAGCCAGTTGTCTATGCGCTGGCCCGGGTTTTCAACATCGATGTAGATTACGGTGGGCCCCATCCGCCTCGACTCAAAATTTCCCATCGATTGAAGGACTTGGGTAACGCTGCTAAGATGCCGCCGCCTTCGCGGGAAGACCATACCCGTTTGCGGCGTAGCCGAAAATCCCCGGGCGCATGACACAGCCCCAAGCCGGCGCTCACTTTCCGGTGTCAAACATCCGGATCGAACCAGCCGGCCGATTGCAGACGGGGGGAACCCTCGCGAGGCGCCGGTCGACATCGATGAGAGTCGACCCGGTAGAACGTAACGACGAGTTTAAACCAGCGCGTTGCCGATACGCCTGTTTGCAGGCGAGGCATGACTGGAACGGATTTGCAGGGTACGGACGGATTCACGCGATACCGGCCGGGCCCGGTACAAGTGAGCAGTGACGATAGCAGGAAGGAAAGGGCCCGATAGCCCGACACCCTGCCGATACCGTGCCCTCATCGGGCAGATCGGGCAGCAACACCTCCGGATTCACCCAGGCTGAAGGGCCGCGCCTCCGTGCGCGTCTTTTCTGTTCGGTCTCATGTTCGCTCTCATTTCCCGTTTCCGGTCGGGCGGTTATCGCGCGCCGACAAGGAACCAAGCATGAAAAGAATGCTCATCAACGCAACGCAACCGGAAGAGGTGCGTGTCGCCCTGGTGGACGGCCAGAAACTTTACGACTTCGACATCGAGAACCGTGCCCGTGAACAGAAGAAAGCCAGCATCTACAAGGCCAGGATCACCCGCGTCGAGCCCAGCCTCGAAGCGGCGTTCGTCGAGTTCGGCGCTTCGCGCCACGGCTTCCTGCCCCTGAAGGAGATCGCCGCCCGGTATTTCAACAATCGCCCCGACGACGGCCGCCTGCAGATCCAGGATGCGGTCTCGGAAGGCCAGGAACTCATCGTTCAGGTCGACAAGGAAGAGCGGGGCACCAAGGGCGCCGCCCTCACCACGTTCATCAGCCTGGCAGGCCGCTACCTGGTGCTCATGCCCAACAATCCGCGGGCCGGCGGCGTCTCCCGCCGCATCGAGGGCGAAGACCGCGACGAGTTGCGGGAAGTCCTCTCGCAACTCGACATTCCGCAGGGCATGGGCCTCATCGTCCGTACCGCGGGCGTCGGCCGGGGCACCGAGGAACTCAACTGGGACATGGAGTACCTCCTGCAACTCTGGGAGGCCATCAAGTCCGCCGGCGATAAGGAAAGGGCGCCCAAGCTGCTCTATGCCGAGAACAACGTGATCCTGAGGGCCATCCGTGACAACCTGCGCAAGGACGTCGGCGAACTGCTCATCGACAGCCGCGAGGCCTACGAACAGGCCCGCACCTTCATTGACGACGTCATGCCCCACTACAAGAACCGCACCCGCTACTACGACGAGGCGGTTCCGCTGTTCAGCCGTTACCAGATCGAGAGCCAGATCGAGAGTGCCTTCAGGCATACGGTCAAGCTCCCGGCCGGGGGTTCCATCGTGATCGATCCCACCGAGGCGCTCGTATCCATCGACATCAACTCGGCCCGCGCGACCAAGGGCGCCGACATCGAAGAGACCGCGCTGAACACCAACCTCGAAGCGGCGGACGAGATCGCCCGCCAGTTGCGGCTGCGCGACATGGGCGGCCTGATCGTCATCGACTTCATAGACATGTCGAGCGTCAAGAACCAGCGGGCCGTCGAGAACCGGATGCGCGAGGCCCTCGAACAGGACCGGGCGCGCGTCCAGCTCGGCCGCATTTCCCGGTTCGGCCTGCTGGAGATGTCCAGGCAGCGTCTCAGGCCCTCCCTGGTGGAACTCACCACCGAGGCCTGCCCACGCTGCAGCGGCCAGGGACGGATCCGGGACATCAAGTCCCTGGCCCTGGCGATCCTGCGGGTCATGGAGGAAGAGTCACTCAAGGAGCGCAGCTCCATGGTGCGTGCCCTCGTGCCGCTGAACATCGCCGCCTACCTGCTGAACGAGAAGCGCCAGGACGTCGCGGAGATTGAACGCAGAACCGATACGCACATCGTGATCGTTCCGAACGTCAACATGGAAACGCCCCAGTACGAAGTGCAGCGCATCCGGGACGACCGGGCGGTGGGCGAGATCGATGTGCCGAGCTACGAACTGACCGAGATCGACAACCAGGTAGGCGAAGCGGCGTCGGGCGAAGGCCCCGCCGGGCCCGCCCGGGAACGCGCCGCGGTGCAGCCGATCCAGCCGGCCTCTCCGGCGCCCGGGCCCAGGGCCCCGCGCGCGCGGGCTGCCAAAGGCGAGCCCGGCTTGCTCAAGAAGATTGTCACGAGCCTGTTCTCGGAAGGCCCCGGGGAGCCTGCCGGGGAACCGGCTCAAGCCGGGGGCCGGCGACAGTCAGGCGACGGCGGCGATGCTGCCTCGGCAGGTCGCCCGAGATCGCGGAACCGATCAGGACGAAATCAGCGCGCCGATTCGAAACGCCCGAAGGAAAAAGCACGCGCCGCGGGCCAGGAGGAACGTCGCAGGGGCGATGGACGAAAAGGCGGGAGAAAATCCGGCAAGAGGCCCGGCACCAGGTCAGACGCACAATCCGGCGGCACCAGGCGGCGTGGGCGGGACGGCGGCGAGAAGGCCGCAGCCGCGGATGCCGGCAGCGAGCGGCGTCCGCCCAAGGACCGCAAGCCCAGCGACGACGCCCTTGCGCAAAGCAAGCGCCGTCCACGTCGTGATCGCGGGAAAATCGCCGAGCAGTCGGACAGTTCGCCGACGACCCGGGCCGTTGCAGGCAAGCAGGATGCCAAAGCCACAGAACCTGCGGCAACGGCAGCTCAGGCCACCGCCGTTTCGTCGCCCGAACCCGTAGCCTCCGCCGATCCGGGCCCGGGCGAACCCGTGGCGCAACCGGATCCGGCCGCAAAAGGCAGCGCACAGCCCGCGCCTGCGGAAACGCCGGTCGGCGAGCCCGGCGGAGCCGGCGGCGGTTGCGAATCGGTTGAGCGGGACAACGCGCGAAACAAGGCCGCCTCGGAAGCCGAGGCGACGCCGGCGGATTCGGTGCAGCCGGGCGAATCGGAGCCTCCGCCCGCCGAACCGCGATCACGGCAGCGTGCGGCGAACGATCCGCGCGAAGTTCGGCGGCGCCAGCGCGAAGCGGCGTTGGGCACCGGCGAGTCAGACGGCGCCTGAATCGCTCACCACGGTAGGTTCCAGTTCCAGCGGAACACGGAATCGCTCCAGGACGGATTCGCGAAGCGTTCGCGCCAGGGCGAGGAAGTCGTCGCCCGACGCCCGGCCCCGGTTCACGAGCACCAGCGGTTGCCGGTGCCAGACGCCCACGGCGCCCGCGCGGTAGCCCTTCCACCCGCACAGGTCGATGAGCTGGGCGGCCGCCAGCTTCACGCCGGAGCCGAACGCATGCCGCACCAGGCCGGGCACCGACCTGGCGATTCGCTCCGCCTCATTGGCCGCGACCACGGGATTCTTGAAAAAGCTGCCGACGTTTCCCCACAGGCGCGGGTCGGGCAGCTTGCGCCGCCTGACCCTGACGACCACCTCCGCGACCTGCCTGGGGCTCGGGTCCGGCCAGCCGAGCCTGCGCAGTTCCCGTTGCACGTCCGGATAGTCCAGCACCGGTCTCGCGCTGCGGTCCAGGCACAGGGTCACGTCGAGAATCGCATAGCGCCCGGGGTGCGACTTGAACATGCTGGTCCTGTACCCGAATCGGCATTGTTCCGGCGCAAGGCGCTTCACCTCCCGTTCAATGCGGTCGAATACCCGTACGGATTCCGTCCGCTGAGCGAGTTCTACACCGTAGGCGCCGATGTTCTGTATTGGCGCGGCGCCGACGCTGCCCGGGATGAGGGCGAGGTTTTCCAGCCCGAACAGCCCCTGCCCGAGGGTCCGTTTGACCAGTCCGTGCCAGTTTTCCCCTGCCTTGGCGGTCACCAGGAATCTGTCCCCGTCCCGCCGGATGTCGATGCCTCGCGTAGAGACCAGACAGACGGGCCGCCTCAGTCGTCGGGGAAGCACGACGTTGCTGCAGCCCCCAAGCAGGACCAGGTCGCTCTGGTGGCGCCGCAGCGCCGAGACCAGTTGCTCGTCGTTGAGTGCGACCATGAGCCGGTCGGCCCTGCAGGGCACGCCGAGGGTGTTATGCAGCATCGATTCGCCGGAACGTCAGGTTGAACCGTTGACCGACCGGGCGCCGCGTTCGAACCAGCGTATGCCGAAGGCCGCTGTCGAACACGAGGACCGAACCGTGCTCGAGGTCCAGCGCCACGGTCCCGTCACCACCCTCGAGCCGCAACCGCCGGGTGGCGCCCAGGCTTACCGAAACCACATCTTCGCCCATCGCCCTTTCATCGTCGCGATGCCATCCCATGCAATCGCGACCGTCACGGTATCGGTTGAGCAACACGAAGTTGAGGCCGGGCACGAAGCGTTCGCTGAGCGCCAGCCGCAACCCGCCCAGGGCATCGGGCCAGCCGCGCCCCCTGTGATCCAGCCCCGAGTACCGGTAAGCGATGCCGGCGTCGCCGTACCAGCTCACGAGCCGGGGCACGGTCCGTACCCGGCCGAACATGCAAATGCGCTCTTCCCGCCAGGACGGTGCCCGTTCGCACCAGTCCAGCAGCGAGCCCGCCGAATCGACGCAATCGGGATAGTATCGGAACGGCCTGTGCATGGGATGCCATATACTACCCGCCGCCACGCCCCGCCGACATGCGCCCCTGCAAGGGCAGCCACTCGCAGCGGGGCAACCAAAGGACGAATTCTCAAGCAGACTGCAGGAGCAACATGAAGCTGGAAGACAAAGTGGCCGTCATCACGGGCGGCGCCTCGGGCCTGGGACGCGCCACCGCAGAAATGGTCATCGAGCAGGGCGGTCGTGTCGCGATATTCGACCTCAACGCGGATCTGGGCAGTCAGACCGCAACGGAACTTGGCGAAAACGCAAGGGCGTACAAGGTCGACGTTGCCGAAGAGGATTCGGTGCAGGACGCCGTCGATGGCGTGATGGCGGATTTCGGCGCCATTCACGTCAACGTCAACTGTGCCGGAATAGGGGCGGCGGCCCGCACCCTCGGCCGGGAAGCCCCGATGCCCCTGAACTGGTTCACCGGAATCGTGCGGATCAACCTGGTGGGGACCTTCAACACCCTGCGCCTGTGCGCCTGGGAGATGCAGAAAAACGCACCGGTCAATGAAGACGGCGAACGGGGAGCCATCGTCAATACGGCATCCGTCGCAGCTTTCGACGGGCAGATCGGTCAGGCCGGCTACTCCGCGAGCAAGGCCGGAGTCGTTGGCATGACGTTACCCGTCGCCCGCGACCTCTCGCGCTCGGGAATCCGCCTGTGCACCATTGCACCCGGCATCTTCGAGACGCCCATGATGGCCGGCGCGCCCGACCGGGTGCGCGACCCGCTCATCGACATGGTGCAGTTTCCCAAGCGCCTCGGAGACGCGGCGGAATTCGCGTTGCTCGCCAGACAGATCATCGAAAACCCCTACCTCAACGGTGAAACCATCCGCCTGGATGGAGGCATCAGGATGGCACCGAAGTAGCCCAGGGGAACTTTCATGGAATAATTTTCAAGCCATTGATTTAGATATAATTGTGGGAATAGACGTACCAAAAGATTGCTTCGATCGGGCACCGAGAGCAGGTATGCGGTACGGGTATCCGGCACACCAAGCGGACGCGTTGTCCTGGAATTCAAGGACGCAAGGGTGCTTTAACCCATCTTTACCAAGATCCTAGATTTTCCGATCGGATTCGGCCCCAAGTGT
>JAPPHD010000129.1 GCA_028821125.1 Gammaproteobacteria bacterium | reverse complement strand
AGGGTGGTCTTTCTGCCGTTGATGCGTATGCTCTGCCCCCAGGACTTGCGGCAGCCGCGCCGCGACGAGGGCTTGACCAGTAGGGTGAGGCCAAGGCCGCCCCGGCCGTCCCCGTAGCGGCCAGGCACGTTGACCGATTTGACGAAAGTTGCGGACAGCATGGTGGGTCGTTTGTTCATGAAGCGGTACTCCTAATGACACAACAAAGTGTGTTGGCGGAGTGTGCCGCAGTGAGACGCGAAGGGCGAAGAAGTATTTATTTATCAAAAGGTTAAGAGAACCTTGTGCGATTCCCGGAACCTTCAAAATACGTCTGTTTTGCTCATTGCGCGTCAGCGTCCCGGCCGGCCGGGTTGGGAACTCGCATCGAACATCTCCCGCAGCCTGAATTTCTGCACCTTGGTCGAAGACATGGGCCACTCGTCGACGAAGCGCACGTGCCGGGGCACCTTGAAGCTCGCGATGCGGCCCTTGCAGTAGCCGATGATGTCGTCCTCGGTGGCCTCGGCGCCGGCTTCGAGTTCGATGTAGGCCGCCGCCACTTCCAGGAGGCGCTCGTCCGGAACGCCGATGACCTGGGCCATTTTCACGGCGGGGTGGGTCGCAAGCCAGGATTCGATCTCCACTGCCGCGACGTTTTCCCCACCCACCTTCAACATGTCCTTGATGCGCCCGTGATACGCGATGCGGCCGGCATCGTCCACGGAACAGAGATCGCCGGTGCGGAACCAGCCGTCCACGAAGCATTCCGCATTCTTCTCCGGTGACTTGTAGTAGCCGTCGAATACCGCATAGCCCCGCACCCAGATCTCGCCGCGCTGCCCGGTGGGCAACTCCTCCAGGCTGTCGGGATCGACGATTTTCACTTCGATGCCGCTGAAGGGCCGGCCGCAGGTGGTCAGCCGGGATTCCAGGTCTTCGTCGGGGTGGTTGTAGGCGATGACGCCGGTCAACTCGGTCATGCCGTAGGCGCCCGTCTGCACCGCCTGCGGGAACGCTTCCTGGAAGCGCCGGAGCATCTCCAGCGGGGCAATGTTGTTGATGCGCCGCAGGCGGCTCAGGTCCGTGGACGCAAAGTCCGAGTGCGAGACTAGTTCGTTGGTGACCGTGGGAAACGCCGGGAACGCGACGGTGGCCCCTTCGCGTTCCATCACCTCCAGGGCCACCCCGGCGTCGAAGCGGTTCATCGACAGGAGAGCCGAGCCCGCTTCGATGCAGGCCACCAGCGGCAGCACGGCGGCCATGTGGAACATGGGTAGCGGCGCCCAGAACCGGTCCTCGGGGGTCAGGAAGTACCGTTCCCGGTTCATTTTGACGCCGCTCTCAACGAGCTTGGCGTGCGCCAGCGGGCAGCCCTTGGGATTCGAGGTGGTGCCGGAGGTGTACATCATTATTCCCGGATCCGCCGGCCGGACGGCCAGGCGCCTGCGTTCCACCGCCGCCAGGCCGACGTCCGCGGCGGCCTGCCGGAAGGCCTCGAACGGCAGGAACCCGGAGGGCGTCGCCTCGCCAATGCGGGTGACGAAACGCAGCCTGGGTGCGGCGCCGAGGTTCAGGGCACGAGGTTCGGGCGCATCGCTCAGGCCCGGGAGCGCATCGCGGAGGAGCCCGGCGAAATCCACGTACTCCGAGGCGAGGCTGGAGGTGACCAGCGCCGCGAGGTCCGAATTCTCCACCACATAGGCCAGTTCATCGGCCTTGTAACGGGCGTTCACGGTCACCGCGACGCCTCCCGCGAGAACGATGCCGAACAGCAGCTCGATGAACTCCGGGCAGTTGGGCATGAGGATACCCACATGCTCCCCCGGCTCGATGCCCAACGCCACCAGGCTCCGAGCATGCTCGCGGGCCGCCTCGGCAAGCTCCGCATAGGTGAGCCGGGTGTCGGGAAACACCAGCGCATCGCGGTCGCCGTAACGGTCCGCCGCGCCGAGCAGCAGGTCGCCCAGTGTCATGGATCGGCTGTGGAAGCGAAGCGGGCGATCAGTGGTAGACGGCTTCGTCGTCCTGGCGATGCACCTCGGGGTCGACCCCCACTTCCTTGTAGACCGCGGAGACCGTCTCGTCGATGCAGGCGGCGCAGCACCCCTCCCGGACCAGGTCCTCGAGCAGGTAGCCGAGCAGGTCGTAGAGGGTGTAGGTGCCCTCGCTCATTTCATCGAATCGCCACAGCACGTCCTTGAGCGTCTGCACGGCGGCCTCGCAACGCGCGTCGTCGCGCAGCCGTATCTGCTCGTCGTTTCCCATGGCGGTGACTCTTGCGTTCCGGTGGGGCGCCGATTGTACTCCCGTGCGGTCTCAAGTTCATGGCCCCGAACCGGCTTCGCGCACATCCATCACCAACTTTCCTCGCAAGAGCGACCAGGCAGCCGGCGGCGGCGGTTCCGATATCCCCCAGGCTCTGCCACTATTCCCGCCCGCCGGCACTCGCCGGTTTGTGGGCTTGGATACGGAATCGATGTTCGGACTGCCACTGGAAACACTGATGTTGCTGTTCGGCGTGCCCGCCGCCTGGGTCGCCTTCACGGTCGCCTTCCTGGTGCTGACCCGCTCCTGGACCCGGGACGCCGACGAGTCTGCGGAAGACTGATGGGTACGACCGTCATCGCGTTCCTGATCCTGTACTACGCCACCGTGCTGGGCATCGGCTGGTGGGCCATGCGGCGGGGCGGAGCCCGGGACCTCGAAGGCTACCTGCTCGGCGGCCGGCGGGTCGGCCCAATGGTGACGGCGCTGACCATGCAGAGCACCTCCATGAGCGGCTACATGTTTCTCGGCGCCGGATCGCTCGCCTATACCCAGGGGTACTGGGCGCTCTGGTACGCGGCCGGGGATGTCGGCGGGGCCGTGGTCAACCTGTCGGTCATCGGCCGCCGCATGCGCAAGCTGTCGCAGATTACCGGGGCGCTCACGGCCATCGAGTACCTCGAGCACCGCTATCCCTCGCCGTGGACGCGGCTCATCGCCGCCGGTCTCGCGGTGTTCCTGCTCGCCGTCTACGTGGTCGCGCAGTTCATCGCCGGCGGCAAGGGCATGGAGCTGATCACCGGCCTGCCCTATTCCCTGGCCCTGCTCATCGCGCTGGCCATCATCATCGTCTACACCTTTCTCGGCGGGTACCTGGCGGTCGCCTACACCGACTTCTTCCAGAGCCTGGTGATGCTCATCGGCGTGCTGTGGATCCTGGGCGCGGCGCTGGCCCACTTCGGCGGGTTCGCCGCGGGCAACGCTGCGGTGGGGGCCATCGATCCATCCCTGCTGTCGGTGTGGGGCCGGGACCTCGCGTTCGAGGGCCAGTGGGGCGTGGTGGTCGGCGCCGTGCTGATCTTCTCCATCGGCTACATGGGCTGGCCGCACGTCGTGACCCGCCACATGGCCATGTCGCGGCCGGAAACGTCGCGGCTGGCCGGCGCCTACGCCACCGGCTGGAACCTGCTGTTCGTGCCGACGCCCTACCTGGTCGGCATACTGGCCATCGCCATCCTGCCGCAGCTCGACGATCCGGAACTGGCGATCTTCAACGTCGCACACGCCCTGCTGCCCGCGGCGGTGACGGGGCTCCTCATGGCCGCGATCATGGCGGCGATCATGTCCACGGCGGATTCGCTGCTGCTGCAGACGGGATCCATCGCCTCACGGGACCTCTACCAGCGCTTCATCCGTCCGGGGGCGACCGAGCGGGAAATGGTTTTCGTCTCCCGCGCCCTGGTGCTTGCCATCGGCGCCGCGGGCTACGTGGTTGCCGTGGTGGAACCGCCCACGGTTTTCGCCATCGTCATCTTCGCCACTTCGGTGCTGGGCAGCGCTTTCGCACCGGCGTTCATCTGCGCGGTCTGGTGGAAGCGGGCCAACACCCCCGGAGCCATCGCCTCCATGCTCACCGGGGCCGGCACCTGCATCACCTGGGAGCTGGCCGACCTGGCCGCCGCGACCACGCTGCACTCGATGTTTGCCGGCCTCTGCGCCTCCACCGCCGCCATTGTTGCGGTCAGCCTGGCTACCCGGCGCATCGCGCCCGTCCCCCCGCATGTCCGCCAGGCAATCGACAAAGCGTCGGCCATAGGGCCGGTCACGCCCGGCCGGGGCGGCAGCAGCGCCCTGGCGCTGAGTCCGGAAGCGGGGGAGATCGCCCGGGAAATCGATGCCCGCGGGAGCGGTCGCTCATGACCGATCAACCGTTTTCCGCCATCAAGGGTGAGGTCAAGCCGGAGGACCTGGCCGCTGGAATCACCGGGCTTGGACTTTCATTCCCGATTCAGGACTGCCAACGGATCTACTACCCCTACGACTGGCATGTGTTCCGCTACCGGGCCAGAACGATACTGGGCGCTACGACCACTCTGGTCTCCTGCCTCGTCGATACCCGAACCCGCATCTGCGCCACCGCCGACCCGTTCCGGTTGGAGACTCGCACCGCCGGCGATGACTGGATGCTGGGGCGCCACCTGGACCGCGACACGGCCCTGGGTCTGGCCAGACGATACGCCGACCATGTCGCCCGCCGGAAAAACAAGGCTCTGGTTCTGCCGCGAGTCGACGTCGTCGAAAGCCGGCCGGTCTACAAGCCGTTCTGGGTCACTCACTGCAACCCAGGAAGCGGCGCCGCGCAAACGATGCTCATCGACGGCGTAACCGGCGACTATTGCACGCTTCGCGGCTGAAAAGGCATCAATACCTGCCACCGAGTTTGGAGTGGTCCCAACTGACGGTTCGCTCGGGGGTGAACTTCAGCAGCACCCGCTTTGCCGCGGTGCCGGCAACCTGGGCCCGAACCGCTTCGGCCTGCTCGGGAGTCACCTGCCGCCCCTTGGTGGAAATGTTCACCAGCGTGTCGCAGACCGCGTCGAAGTCGTCGACGATTTCCGCCCGGGCGTAGATGAGCACGGCCTTCAGGTCGGCGTATTCGTCGCCACTCTCCACCAGCAGGGACGCTTTCGGGTCGCGCTGCCAGTTCAGCACCTTCTGTGCCTTCCTGAAGGTGGTGCAGTACAGGCAGCCCTCGTCATCGGTGTGGTACCACATGGGCATGGGGTGCGGATGGCCGTCCCTGCCGTTGGAGACGATGATGAGCGTCTTCTGCCGCTCCAGATAGTCCTGTATTTCTGCTTCGCTCAGCTTGATGAGTTCACGGCGTGACGGCATGGCGGTTTCCTGGTGGTTGGTAGCGGGCGCGGCCTTGCGCAAGCCGGCATTCTACTCGGCCAACGCCGCCCGCACCGGTTCAATCGTGCGTATTCATCACGGCAAACCGTTCGCGATCCAGTGAACCCCGGGCCGAGCGGTCGAGAATCGAAACCGCGATCATGGTGCCGAAAGCGGCGATGACCGAATAGAGCGCCGGGAACGGCTCCGGAAAGATTGCACTCTCGTAGCCCAGCACGCCCACCCACACCGCGGGGCCGAGCACCATGAGGACGATTGCGCTGACCAGTCCCACCACTCCGCCGGCCAGGGCACCCCGGGTCGTGAATCCACGCCAGTACATGCTGAGCAGCAATAGCGGAAAGTTGGTGGAAGCACCGATGGCCATGGTCAGGGACACCAGGTAGGCGATGTTCTGCTTTTCGAACAGAATTCCCAAAACGGCGACGACCGCGCCCACAGCCAGTGCGGCGAACCGTGAAACGCGAATCTGGCTCGCCTCGCTGGCCGCGCCCCGCTTGATGGCGTTGGCATAGAGATCGTGCGAGATCGCCGACACCGAGGCGATCGTCAGGCCCGCCACCACGGCCAGGATGGTGGCGAAGGCGACGGCCGCCATGATGCCGAAGTAGACGTCCCCGCCGACGGCGTGGGCGAGATGCACGCTCACCATATTGACCCCGCCGACGACCTGGCCGGCCGCATCCACGTACGGCGGAATGTCCTTCACCAGCGCCACCGCCGCAACGCCGATGACGAAGAATATGAGCAGGTTTACGAACGCCACGGCACTGAGCGCCACGCCGGCCGACAGCCGGGCCGCGGCCGCGTCGGGCACCGTGAAAAATCGCATGAGCAGGTGCGGCGATCCGGCCAGGCCGAAGCAGATGCTGATCCCCAGCGAAATCGACGAAAGCGTGGTCAGGCCCATGCCGCCCGCCCGGGTGAGAAACGCGCCCGCTTCGTGCTTGGCGGCCGCGTTCCCATAGAGTGTCGTGAAGTCGAAATCGAACCGGATCAGCGCCAGGAGCGCCAGCACGGCGACGCCGACCAGCAGCATCACCGCCTTGGTGATCTGCACCCAGGTGGTCGCCAGCATGCCGCCCACCGCCACGTACAGCACCATCAGCCCCGTGACGATGAGCACCGCCCACCGGTAGCGGATGCCGAACAGGATCTCGATCAGCGCCCCGGCGCCCACCACCTGCACCATCAGGTACATGATGGAGAACGCCAGCGCCGTTGTGGCCGCCAGTATCCGCATCGGGCGCTCCTGCAGGCGGGCACAGACGATGTCGGTGAAGGTGTACCTGCCCAGTTCCTTGAGCTTGTCGGTCATCAGGAAGATCAGGATGGCGAAGGCGGCCAGCGGCGCGCCCATGTAGATCACCGAATCGAACCCGGCCGTGTAGACGAGGGCGGAGATGCCGAGCAGGGTGGCCGCCGAAATGAAGTCCCCGGCGATGGCAAGCCCGTTCTGGAAACCGCCGATGCGCCTTCCCGCCACGTAGTAGTCCGCCGCGGTCTCCGTGCGCCGGGCCGCGGCAATGGTGATGCCCACCGTGACGAGAATGATCGACAGGAACAGTGCGACGGCGATCATGCCGGTTCCGTCATGCGTTTGAGCCGGGGCAATTTATCTTCGGAGCAGTCTGCCGCTTGCATGGAACAATTTCTCAAGCGATTGAATTAAATATCATTTTTGGAATAAGCGCGCCAAAAAAAATGCTTCGATCGGGCACCGAGAGCAGGTATGCGGTACGGGTATCCGGCACACCAAGCGGACGCGGTGTCTTGGAATTCAAGGGCGCAGATTGTTCGACACCCGGCCCCGCAACCAGTTGCGGGGCGTCGCCACCTGCCGAAGCGGTGCTTCGGCTCGGGCTGCGCCCGACCGGTGGCGACCCCGTACCGCACACCTACTCTCTCCCAGCGGTCGTCTGTTTCTTGCGCGTCCTCGTCGCGGCGCGCCGGGCCTGGGAAAACTTTTCACGAGTCGAGCCGGCGCTGCTTCAGGTAGACGAACGCGAGCGCCGGGGCGAGCAAATGAAGAACCAGGAAAATCAGTGCGCCCAGATTGAAGCCGCCCGTGACGGGTATCGCCAGGGTCTCGGGAAAAAGGGGAATGCCCACCACCAGCAAGGCAAACAGCAATAGGACAATCGAAGCATAGAGCCAGCTTTGCCGCATCGGGTTACCGAGCCCCGGGAAGACAGGTTTCGAATATGCCACAGCCCCGCATCGGGTTTGAATGCCGAACCGTCACCTGACGCCGTTCATCCGCAAGCACGTTACAATCCGCGCCGGCCAACAGCAACGAGGGCGCCATGGAACTCGAGGGCAAACGCATCATCGTCACCGGATCTGCGCGCGGCATGGGCGCGGGCACCCTTCGATCCTATGTCAGGGCCGGCGCCCATGTGGTCGGCATGGACGTGCGCGACGACGAAGGCGCGGCGGTAGCCGGGGACGCCGCCGCCGAAGGGCCCGGCAGCGCCGCGTACATGCATGTGGACATCGCCGATGCGGGCAGTATCGAACAGGCGTTCGGGGCGGCCGTCGCCCAATTGGGGGGTCTGGATGCGCTCGCGCATCCGGCCGCGATACACCGCTTCTCCAATGCGGGCGACGTATCCGTCGAGGACTGGGACTTCATGTTCGCCGTCAACGTGCGGGGCACCATGCTCACCAACCAGGTCGCTCACGGCTACCTGAAAGCGTCCGACGGCGGCTCGATCATCAATTTTGGCTCCATCTCCGGCCAGCGGCCGGAGCCCGGGGCCGCCTCCTATTCCGCCGCGAAGGGTGCGGTTCATTCCTGGACCCGCACCGCCGCCGGCACCTGGGGCGCCGACAACATCCGGGTCAATGCCATCCTGCCCGCCATGGACACGCCCATGTACCGCGAAGCGCTGGCCGAGGCGAGCGAAGAGCAGCAACAGATCAACCGCCAGATCAACCTGGGCACCATCTACATGGGCGGGCAATACGGCGATCCGGACAAGCATCTCGGGCCGGTGATGGTTTTCCTGGCTTCCGACGCCTCCTGGTTCATCACCGGCCAGTTGATTCCCGTGGACGGCGGCCAGGGTTCGGTGCGCTGATCGAAGCGATGGCCGGCATCGCAACCCATCGGTCGCCGACCGCTGGTGAACCGGTCCACCGCGGCAATCAGGCAGCCGCCTCTTGCGGCGATTCCGGCTGTGTCGAGCGGGACAGCTCACGGCCCTTCCACAGGCAGTAGATCGCCGGAATAAGGACAAGTACGACGACACCGGAGGTCAGCACGCCGCCGACCAGCGGTGTGGCGATGCGTTTCATGACATCCGCCCCGATACCGACGCTCCACATGATGGGAAGGAGGCCCACCGCATCGGTGGCGATGGTCATCAGCACGGGCCGCAGCCTTTGCGCCGCAGCCTGGCGCACCGCCTCGCTGAGGGCGCCGCGGTCGGTGAGCCGGTTGCGGGCCCGGCAGTCGTCCACCGCCAGGTTGATGTACAGCAGCATCACGATGGCGGTTTCCGCGTACAGCCCCGCCAGGGCGATCATGCCCACCCACACGGCCACGCTCAGGTTGTAGCCGAGCACGTACAGCAGCCAGACCGCGCCGGTCAGCGCAAAGGGGGCGCCGCACAGCACGATCAGCGTTTCCGCCAACGACCTGCGGCTCAGGTAGACGATCATGGCGATCAGCAGGAGCGTGGCGGGAACCACCAGCGCCATGCGCCGCTCGGCGCGCTGCAGGTATTCGAACTGGCCGCTCCAGGCCAGGGAATACCCGTCCGGCAGGTCTACCCGCGCCGCCACGGCCGCTCGCGCCGATTCGACATAGCTGCCCAGGTCGACATCGCGGATGTCCACGAAGACCCAGGCGTTGGGCTTCCCGCCTTCGCTCTTGATGCTCGGCGGACCGAGGGCGTACTCGATGTCCGCCAGCCTGCCGAGCGGAATCTGGCCGCCGGCGGGCGTGGCGATCAGAACCGAGCGCAGCGCCGGCAGGTCGTCGCGCAGTTCGCGGCTGTAGCGTAGATTGACCGGATAGCGCTCGAGCCCCTCCACGGTGGTGGTGATGTTCACCCCGCCGACGGCGGTCTGGATGACCTCCTGCACCTCGCCCACGGTCAGCCCGTAACGGCCGATGGCATCGCGGTCGAGCTTCACGTCGAGATAATTGCCCCCCATGACCCGCTCGGCATAGGCCGAAGCGGTGCCCGGCAGGGTGCGAACCACCGCTTCGACTTCCTTGCCGATGCGTTCGAGCACGGCGAGATCGGGCCCCGCGATCTTGATGCCGACCGGTGTCTTGATGCCGGTGGACAGCATGTCGATACGGGTCTTGATCGGCATGGTCCAGGCGTTGGTCAGGCCGGGCACGTCGATGGCGGCATCCATCTCCCCGATGAGCCGCTCGGCGGTCATGCCCGGCCGCCAGTCCTTGCGCGGCTTCAGCATGATGGTCGTCTCGATCATCGACAGCGGCGCCGGGTCGGTGGCGGTGGCGGCGCGGCCGACCTTGCCGAACACCCGCTCCACCTCCGGGAAGCCGGCGATGATGCGGTCGGTCTGCTGCAGCAGTTCCCGGGCCTTGGTTATGGAGATGCCGGGCAGCGTCGTCGGCATGTACAGCAGGTCGCCCTCCCACAGCGACGGCATGAACTCGCTGCCGAGCCGCGCAAAGGGCACCGCCGAGACCGCCAGGCCCAGCACCGCCACCCCCAGTACGAGGAACTTGAATCGGAGGGCGAACTGCAGCACCGGCCGGTAAACCCAGTTGCACAAGCGGCTGACCGGGTTCCTGTCCCCGGGCCGTATCCTGCCGCGCACCAGGTAACCCACCAGAACGGGAATCAGGGTCACGGCCAGCAGGGCCGCGGCAGCCATGGCGTAGGTCTTGGTGAAAGCGAGCGGCCTGAACAGCTTGCCCTCCTGGGCCTCCAGGGCGAATACCGGCATGAACGACACCGTGATCACCAGCAGCGCGAAAAACAGCGACGGGCCCACTTCCCGGGCCGATGCGGCAATGACCTGCCAATGGGGGCGCCGTCCCCGGTCTTCGGCAAGGTGCCGGTGGGCGTTCTCCACCATGACCACGGCGGCGTCCACCATCGTCCCGATCGCCACCGCGATGCCGCCGAGCGACATGATGTTGACGGTAAGCCCCTGCAGGTCCATCGCGATGAAGGCCATCAGCACGCCCACCGGCAGGCTGATCATGGCGACGAGGCCGCTGCGCACGTGCAGCAGGAAGACGAGGCAGATCAGGCCGACGATGGCCAGTTGCTGCCCGAGGCTGATGCGCAGGCTGTCCATGGCCCCCTCGATCAGGCCGGTGCGGTCGTAGGCGACCTCGATTTCCACCCCGTCGGGAAGGCCGGCTTCCACCTCCGCAAGCCGTGCCTTGACATCGCGGATCACCTGCCGCGTGTCGGCCCCATGGCGCACGACGACGATGCCGCCGACGGTTTCGCCCTCGCCGTTCAGTTCGGCAATGCCGCGCCGCATGTCTGGCCCGATACCCACATCCGCCACATCCTCCAGGAGAATGGGCAGGCCCCTGGCGTCGACACCAAGGGCGATCCCGCGGATGTCTTCCAGCGACTCGATATAGCCCAGACCCCGGATCATGAATTCCTTCTCGGCGAATTCGAGGGAGCGAGCGCCCACATCGCTGTTGCTGGCCTGAACGGCGGCGCGGATTCTGGAGATCGGAATGTCGTGGGCGCGCAGTTCTTCCGGGTTGACGGTGATCTGGTACTGGCGAACGAATCCGCCGACGCTCGCCACCTCGGAGACGCCGGGCACCGCTGTCAGTTCGTATTTCAGGTACCAGTCCTGGATCGAGCGCAGTTCGCCGAGATCGTGCCGGTCGGACTTGAGCGCGTACATGAACGCCCAGCCCACCCCCGTGGCATCCGGGCCCAGGGTCGGCGTCACCCCGGGCGGCAGCCTTCCCGCCGCGTGGTTCAGGTATTCGAGCACCCGGGCCCGGGCCCAGTACGGATCGGTGCCGTCCTCGAAAATGACGTAGACGAACGAATAGCCGAAGAACGAATAGCCGCGCACCACCCGGGCAAAGGGCGCGGCCAGCAATTGCGTGGTCAGGGGATAGGTCACCTGGTCTTCGACGATGCGCGGCGCCTGCCCCGGGTACTCCGTGTAGACGATGACCTGAACGTCGGACAGGTCGGGTATCGCATCGATCTGCGCCCGGCCGAGCGACAGGATGCCGGCAGCGGCGACGAACAGCGCAGCCAGCGTGACCAGCCACCGGTTGTCGACGGACCATTGGACAATGCGTTCCAGCATGGTGCGGCGCTCAGTGGCGGTGCGGGCCGGCCGCGGATTCCGCGGAGCCGCCGTCACCGAACAGTTGCGCGACGGCGGCCTTGAGGTTGCTTTCCGAGTCGATGAGGAACTGGGAGGAAACGACCACCCGCTCCCCCGGAGAGAGGCCCGCCGTCACCTGCTGACGGTCGCCGGCGACGGGCCCGAGCACGACGGAGCGGGGCTCGAACAGCCCGCCCCCCCGGTCCACCACCACAATCGCGCGTTCGCCGCTGTGCAGCACCGATTCAACGGGAACCAGCACCGCGTCGGGCGTCACAAGATGGTCCGCGGAAACCGTGACATCCATCATCGGCCGCAACGACAGGTCCGGGTTGGCAATCTCCACGAATGCCGTCAGGGCCCGCGTCTCCGGATTGACGGCGGATCGGAAGAAGAGGATCCGTCCTTCCCAGCGCCGCTCGGGAAAAGCGTCCACCTCCACGGTAACGGGGCTGCCCTCGCGCACATGAGGCAGCGCCTCTTCGTCGAAGTCCGCTTCCGCCCACAACCTGGTGTGGTCGGCGATCTTCAGTACCGTCTGTCCCGGATTGACGCGCATGCCCTCCAGGGAGTCGCCGGACTTGTCGACAACGATCCCGGAAGCCGGCGCCAGGATTCTGACCCGGCGCGACGCGGTCCCCCGGGTATCCAGGGCATCGATCTGATCTTGTGAGATGTCCCAGTTGCGCAGGCGCTCCCGCGCCGCCGCCAGCAGCGACGCCGCCCGGTCCACCGCCTCCCGGTAGGCGCCCCCTTCCCGGAGCCGCCGGAGGTATGCCACCGCCGCGAGGTATTCGCGCTCCGTGGTCACCACCTCCGGGCTGTAGACCTCGAAGAGCACATCGCCCGCTTCCACCGATTCGCCGATGTTGTTGATCCGGGCCTCCTCGATCCAGCCCGCGAACTTGGTGTTCACGGAGACGAGCCTCGCCTCGTCGTGGGCGAGAACGCCCACCGCCCGGGTCGAGATGGTCAGCGGACCGCGCCGGACTTCAGCCGTGCGCACGGCGAAGTTCTGCAGAAAGCTGTGGCTGACCCGAACCACCCCATCGCGGGGCGACGCCTGTGCGGGCGGTGATTGCGGGGCCGCGTCGCGGACCGCCCGCAGATCCATGCCGCAGATCGGGCAGTTGCCCGGCCCGGGCATGACAACGTTCGGGTGCATGGGGCACCTGTAGAGCGTCGGCCGGTCACCGGGGAGAGAACTTTCAGGCGCGCCGGCAATCGTCACCGTGACGGCGCCCGGAGGCGTTTCGGCCGGTGGTTCACGCAACAGCAGCAGCACCGCAAGAATCGCCAGGAGCGCCGCGCCCAGGAGCGAAATCAGCGTGACACGCAGCCTGCTCATGACGGCTCCTCCGGAAAGGGCGACCCGATGGCCCACTCCATCTCCGCGAGCGCCTTCATGTAGTCGCTCCTGAGCCGGGCAAGCCCCAGGCGCACCTCGAACAGCACCTGTTCGCTGTCGAGCAGGTCGACGATCGCGGCGGTGCCCGTGGAATAGGCGGTCTCGGCCAGGCTGAGCGCCTGCTCGGCCTGGGGGACCAGCGCCGTCTCGAAGAGCGCCATCTGTTCATCGACCATGGCGAGGCGCAACTCCGCGGCGCGCACGGCCAGGTCCACCTCGATGACCGCATCCCGGTGATTCGCTCTGGCGCCCTCGAGGCGCGCATTGGCCTCGTCCACAGCCGCGTCGTATCTGGCACGGTAGATCGGGATGTTGACGCCGACGTTCAGGCTGTAGACATCCTTGCCGTTGTCCGGCGGCGGCGCCGAACGCCCGGCCATGTCGCGCCTGCCGGCCACCCTGCCCCAGGAAGCGCCGAGCACGATGTCGGGCCAGTAGCGCCTCTCGGCAAGCCTGACGCGATCCCGGTCGCTTTCCACCAGCAGCCGCGCCGCACGGACTTCGGGGCGGAGATTGCGGCCGATGCTCTGCAGGCGAACGCCGTCGATGCGCACTTCCGGCGGCTCCGGCACCGGGGACACCGTCACCGGCGCACCGGCCGGGCTGTCCCGCAGTGCATTCAGCGTCGCGATGACTTCGAGCCGCCGCCGCACCAGCTCGTAGCGGCGGTTGAGAACGCGGGTGATTTCGGCCTGCAGCCTGACGGCCGCCTGCTGCGGCCCGAGCCCCTGCGCATAGCGGGCCTGCGCCAGCGACTCGTAGTGGCGCAGCAGTTGTTCCTCTTCGTCGACGACAGCAATCGCCCGGTCGAGGTAGCCGAGGTCGTAGTAGGAGGCTTTCACCCGGAGCACCACCCGGGCTTCGCCTGCCCTGGCCGCTTCGTGCCGCGCCTCGGCCACGGCGGCCGCGATCCGGCCCCGGTCCGCCAGCTTCCCCGGCCACGGAAACTCCTGGCTGACGGACAGGGTCCCCGTCTGCGGCCCGGTGCGGGTTTCGGGCTTCCTGCCATGCCAGGTGATGCCCAGTTTCGGATCCGGCCGCGCGGTCACCTGGGCGATCCGGTAGCGCTCCGCCTCGAAATCGAGCCGCGCCCGCCGAAGCCCCGGGTTTTTCCGGAGAGACTCCTTGATCAGTGCGGCAAGCGCCGCATCCCCGTGCGTGGCATAAGCCGGTTCCGCGACATCGGCCCGCGCTACGCCGGCGATCGAAAGCAACAGCCAGGCGAATCCACGCATCGCCCGCGCTCGGCCAGACAGATCTGAAGTATTCATCGATTTCCCCGAAACGGTGTTCCAACCTTGCCAGGCGGGAACGCGGGTCCCGCGCGCCGAAGCCATGCAAGGAGCAATTCGCCGCCCTATGCGGCGGCCGGTGGGGAGTGAATCAGTTCAGCAGTTTGTCGAAGCGGCTTACCGGGGTAGCCGGGGCGCGCCGCAGGTCGGGCGGCGGTGAGCGCCCGGTATGGGTGACTGCGAGCCTGCGCGGCAAGCCGGCGGGCGCCGGCGACACATGGGAGTTGTCGTCGAACGAAGTCTCGGGCAGGGGCACGGCGGCGCCGGCGCGTTCGGCAACCGCGGCGTCGAGACCGCCGCTGCCTCCGCATCCGCTGTCGACGCATTCCGGCTCCCCAGCCATGCCGGCATCCTGATGATGCGCGTGATGCGGCGCCGGCCCGATCGCCGGTTCGGAAACCGGGGCGGCGCAGACGCAGGTAATGCCCGCCAGCGAGACGACGCTGGCGAGTACCGGAATCAACAGGTGCCGGATGCGCTGCATGAACCGACTATGACAATGACCCGTGCCCGCTGTCAACGCGCCGGGCAGACGCTCCCGGAAAGCGGGCCCGCCAACCGGCACACAGCCTATTTCGGCAGCCGTCCCGCGATGTAGTCGTCGATCAGTTCATGATAGCGGCGGATGCGCATCTCCTGTTTGGACAGGTACACGCCCTTGAACCCGCGCGAGCGGAAGCCGCGCTGCTGGGTGACGAAGACCGCCACGTCCTCTTCGATACCGGGGCCGATGGATACGCCGCTGTCGAAATCCAGCATGGTCAGCGGCACTTCGTCCTCACCGCCATGATTGCGCTCGAATCCGGCCTCGATGGATGCGGGGCTTGCATACCACCAGTTGTCGAACAGGCACTGTTGCGGGTCGTCACGGTGCGGCCGGGCGCGCAGGAAATGGAAGCCGTCGGACCACACCGATACCGCGAAGTTCGGGAACAGCGTGTAGTGGAACGCATCGGTGAACTGCTCGTCCGGAACCTTGTCGTAGTGGCTGAACCCCTTGCCGGCGCCGAGCCGCCGCTTGGCCTGCTGGATGGCGAGACGGGTTTTCTCCGGCGCGCCCTTGAAGTCTTCCGGGTCGAGTTCCCAGTAGCGCAACTGGCTTGCCAGCGGTTCGAGGATGTTGCCTTCCCCGTCCGTCGAGCCGACGCCGTAGCCGCCCTCCATGACCATACGGTTGTGGCCTTCGTTCGACAGGTCGAACCGGGTCTCCTTGAAGTAGGTGTTGATGTGGCCGCGAATTTCCTTGCGGTTGGTCTCGGTGGTGGCGCCCATGTGCACCGTCGGCACGTGATAGGACTCGTTGAAGTTGTCCAGAACCACCTTCCAGTTGCAGGGCAGCCACATGGTGTTGGCCAGGGTGCGCTTCCAGGTATGGATGTCGCGCAACTGCCACTCGCTCCAGATGGGGCCCAGGTATTCCTTCAGGCTCACGCAGTTGGGGTCCATGTTCACCCAGATAAACCCGGCAAAAGTCTCGCAGGCCACCTCCTGCAGCCGCACCTTGCCGCACGGGTTGCCTTCCGGAAAATCTTCCCGGTCCGGGGCGAAGTTGAGCTCGCCGTCCGGCATCCAGGCCCAGCTATGGTACTTGCACACGAAGCGGCGCACGCTGCCCTTCGAGTCCTCCACCAGCGGGTTGCCGCGATGCTGGCAGACGTTGTAGAAGGCTTTTACGCCGCCGTCCTTCTGGCGGACCATGAGGATCTCTTCCGGCCCCACCGGCTCCATCTGCCAGTCGCCGGGATTGGGCAGTTCGGACTCGCGGCCAAGCAGCAGCCACACCTTGGTCCACATCCCCTCCCATTCCTGTTCGAAGAACGACCTGGAGGTGTAGCGGTACCCCTCGAGCAAGGAACCGCGTGTCTGCTGCTCGGGATAGCTCTGGATTTCGTAGATGTTCGACGACTCTGCCATGTCGTTCTCAGTGGTAGTAGCACAGGTTGTAAATATTCTCACAACGCGCGCCATAGTGGTACCGATCGGGACGGATTCTGGCGTGGAACGGGGCGACGGCAAGGGGTTGGCGCCTAGTCCACCACGCCTTCTACTTCAAGTTGGGGAATTCCCGCGAAATCTCTCGCGTTGCGGCTGATCAGCCTGGCGCCGCGCAAAGCTGCGGTTGTTCCGATCGCAATATCCGCCGCCCTCTTGCGTGGCGAACCGAGTCTGCGAAATGTCTCTGCCGCCGCCGCAGCAAGCTCTTCAGAGAACGGGATGATTCCGTCGCCTGGAAAAAACGATCGGGCGGTGGCCAGTTGCTCGGGTGTGCGGGGACCGCGGCAGAACTCGTACCAGGCGACGGAACTGACCTCGACTCTCTCGCCGAATTCCGACAGTGCCAACAGCCTTCGACGTTCCGGGCCGGCGACAGTGAATGCGTATATCAGGAAATCGGTATCGAGATGCACCGACATCAGAATCCCTCGTCCTGTTCCTTCAGCCGCCGAATCTCATCCGCCGCATCGTGGCCCTCGAAGAGTTCGAACAGGCGGTAGAGGGTTCCGATCCGTTGTTCCCGTTGCGCATCCGGCACGCCCAGAACGGCCTCACGATGGCGCAGAACCGCGCGCCGGATCGCTTCCGAGGTCGAGCATCCATAGCGGTGCGCGAGCTCACGCGCCGCTGAACGCGTATCGTCGTCCATCATGATCGTGGTTCTATATGCCATAACTTAATTATGAAAAAAGTGCATATGATATGCAAAAGATAGCGTTTGAATTCCAATGGCGCAACAGGGAAAGTGCGTGTTCCAGAAGATCCGTTCTGCACTGCAGAACCGGTCCTGAACAGGCCGACAACCCTCGTCGTCGAACATACGGGTTCAGGGTGGATTGGGGTCCGGTTGCAGTTCTGCCTTGACGGGTCGCGGTGCGCGCTGGCGGAGCTGTCTGGCAACCGTCATGTAGTAGTTGCGCCCCGTTGCCGTCAGCAATTCCCGTGCAAGTGCATCCAGCGCATCGGCCTTGAGCAACATGGCATCGGGATCCGCCGGATTGAGCGCCAGCAGGTGATCGCAAAGCTGCGCGGTCCATTGCGGATCTTCCGCAAGCGCCGCCCGGGCGGACGCGCGAAGCGCTTCAGCACCGCCCGCCAGTTCGGCCACGCGGCCGGCCTCCTCCGCCGGCGACAGCGGGAACAGGTTCGAGGGATTGCCGTCGAACCAGCCGAGATAGCCCTGGAAAATGGCGCGCACTCCCCAGTCCACGTTGCCGTAGTACTCCCTGAGGTAGTCCAGGTCCGCAAGTTCCGGGGGCAATGCCACCGTCCCCACCAATTCATCGGGCGTCAAGCCCCTGTTCATGCCGGCGATGGTCTGCTCGAATATCGAGGCAATAGCGTTCCGGTAGTTGGTCAATACTTCGGTCACCGCTTCCTGCCCGAGCACGGGCCGGGTGTGGCCGCCCACCAGGTAGTGGGGCTCCTCGGCAAGCATGCTCGCGAGGCTGGCGATCCATGCGCGAACGTCCCGGTAGCCCGTGCCGCGAATTGCGTAAAGGTTGGGCCAGGACTTGTAGAAATTGTCGCCGGCGAAAAGCACCTTGCGGTCGGGAAGCCAGGCGTAGAGCTGGTCGCCCGTTTCACCGTCGGCGGCGACCAGTTCCAGGCGCACTCCCGCGATTTCGAGTGTCTTGCGACGCTCCGCAAAGAAATGCGTGGGCCGCCCCTGGGCGTCGAAAGCGGCTCCGCCCCGCTTGGGCCAGTAGGCCTGGGCGACACCATTGTTCAGGCGCTCTTCGGGAGTGAGCATGAAACCCGCCTGGCGGACCCCTCTGGCGCGGTAGACGTGCAAGCCGGCTTCCTCAAGCCATTGGCGCTCTTCGCCGTACCCCTGCCGAGCCCAGACTTCCGGGTCGCCGGCGGCGGTGAAAACGCCGATGCCCCCGGTGTGGTCGCCGTGCCCGTGCGTGAGCACGATCGCTTTCACCGGTTTGTCCGTGATCTGCCGGAAGGCCGTGAGCACGCCCTCGGCGGCGGGCGGATCAACCTGCGTGTCGATGACTATCAAGCCGTCGGCCCCCACGATCATGGACGACGTGGAAACGCCGAACCCCACCGCCGTGTAAACGCCTTCTGCAACCTCGATGACGCCTTGCGCGAATTCAGCCTCTCTCGCAAGAAGCAGCTTCTCGGCGTCGGTGGCAGCCACCGCGACCGACATCCACATCAACGCAACCGCGGCGGAACCGGTCCTGGTCATGGCTTCTCCTTGACCCTCACCACAGGGGCGCTCATCATCCGGCCAACCACCCGGAGGGACAACCATGGCCAGATACCTTTTTCGAGCCAAGTACACGCAGGCCGGCGTGACGGGCCTGCTCAAGGAAGGCGGCACCAGCCGCCGGGAAGCGCTCAGGCAGACCATCGAGGGGATGGGTGGGGCGCTGCACGACCTCTTCTACGCGTTCGGAGACTGGGACCTCTTCCTGGTCACGGAGCTGCCCGACGACGAGGCGGCCACCGCGGTATCGCTGAACATCAGCGCCGCCGGCGCCCTGGACGTGTCGGTAACGGTCATCGTGACGCCGGAGACGGTCGACGCCGCCGCGAAGAAGAGCGTACCGTATCGCGCTCCCGGCGACTGACTCCTCGTAGAGATCCGGCGCGCCGTCAAGCGCGCGCGCCGGCATGCTTCGGCGGTGCCTTTCGCACCGCCGCGGCTGAATTTCATTCCTGAACGGCTGTTTACAGGCTGCCCGCGAAGCGCCTAGTCTGTCGGTATCTATTCGGAACTATCAAGGAAACCGGACCCATGCCAATTCGCCGAAAAATCGGAGATTCCGAAGTCAACGCCATAGGGCTCGGCTGCATGAACCTGAGTCACGGCTACGGGCCGGCAACGGAACGGAAAGACGCCGAGAGGTTCCTGAACCAGGCGCTGGACATCGGCTATGACTTTTTCGACACGGCGTCCCTGTACGGCGACGGCAACAACGAACGGCTGCTCGGGTCAGCGATCATGCATCGGCGCAACGAGTTTTTTCTCGCCAGCAAGGGCGTGATGGCAATCGTTGACGGAAAGCGGGGCATGGACGGCCGCCCGGAGGCCATCAAGACCCAATGCGACGAGAGCCTCGCCCGGCTGAATACCGACCATATCGACCTTTACTACATGCACCGGCTCGACCGCAAAGTGCCCGTCGAGGAATCCATCGGCGGGCTGGCGGACCTGGTGCAGGCCGGGAAGATCGGGAACATCGGTATCTCCGAGATGTCGGCGGATACGCTCAGGCGGGCGCACGCCGTTCACCCCGTCGCCGCAATCCAGTCGGAGTACTCCCTTTGCACCCGCAACCCCGAGATCGCCGTACTGGATGCGTGCAGCGAACTGGGCACGGCGTTCGTCGCCTTCAGCCCGGTAGCACGTGGCTTTTTTTCCGACCGGCCTCTCGACCCTTCGGAGTTTCATGAAAACGACTTGCGCAACCTGATGCCGCGCTTCAACGAAGAGAACTACGCCCGCAACGTGGCGCTGCTGGAAGTCGCCCGCCCCATCGCCGAACAGGCGGGCTGCACCCTGCCGCAACTGGCCCTGGCCTGGCTTCTGGCCAGCCGCGACAACGTCGTTCCAATCCCCGGCACAACCAATGTCGAACACCTCGAGCAGAATTTCCGGAGCCAGGATGTGGAACTGTCGCAGGATGCGGTGGACGAGCTCTCGTCTCACTTCGCGCCTGAACGCATCACCGGCAACCGGTACCCGGACAGGCTCCAGCGCACCGTAGACACGGAAATCTTCGATTTCGAGGGCTGACAAATGAGATGGCGCACCCGGCTGGACTCGAACCAGCAATCGCCAGTTTCGTAGACTGGTGCCTTATCCGTTCGGCTACGGGTGCGGCGGGCCGCGGATACTACTCCCAAAGCCGGTGCCGGGTCCAATAAAGCACACTTTCACTTGACGCCACGAGCAGTTCGTTCCACCCTCCCGGCCATGCACAAGACACTCTTCCCATCTATTGCCGCGCTGTTCTGCGGATACGCGTCAGCCATACACGCAGCCGAGTTTCAGATTCCCCTGTTCATCCCGGCATCGCACGCCACCCAGGAGGGATTCATCCGCATGATCAATCACTCCGAAACCCGGGGGGTGGTGCGCGTGCTCGCGGTCGACGACGCCGGCGCCGAGTTTGGGCCGAAGGACATTACGCTTGAGGCGCGACAAACGCTGCACTTCAATTCGGGCGACCTTGAAAACGGGAATCCCATTAGCAACCCGGACAAGGTTCCCGGCCTCGAACTAGGCGTCGGCGGCGGTACCGGCGACTGGAGGCTCGTACTCGACTCGGAACTCGACCTTGAGCCACTCGTTTACGTGCGAACCGATGACGGGTTCCTCACCAGCATGCACGACGTCGTGCCGGAAGCATCGATGCAGCACGAAGTCGCGATCTTCAATCCCGCAAAGAACCCCAACCAGGTAAGCCGCCTGCGCCTGATCAACCCCGGGGAAAGCGACGTCACGGTGTCGATCACCGGGGTGGACGACAAGGGAACGACCCCGGCGGGAGCGCCTTTGACGGTGGAGCTCGACGCCGGCATGGCGATTTCGGTCTCGGCTACTGAACTCGAGAACGGCAGCACCGACGGCCGTATTACCGGCAGCTTTGGGGCGGGCGAGGGCAAATGGCGCCTGTTCGTCTCCGCCGATGGCGAAATTCAGGTAATGAGCCTGCTCGAGAGCACCATGACCGGCCACCTGACGAATCTGTCCACCAGAACCTACGAATCGCTCGCCCCGTCGGAACAGGCTGCCTTCGACCGATTCATGGCCGCGAGCGGGGAGTAACCGCAGTCGGTTGGCGATGCCGGAGTCAACGCCAGCAGCATTGTCCGACCAGGCAACCGCGCCGGGTAAAGGTACCCACGAGTACCGCGACGACCCGCGCAACCGCGATGTTCTGATTCACGTCAACGGCGAGTTGGTATCCCGCGACAACGCCAAGGTCTCTGTCTTCGACAGCGGTTTCGTGCTCGGCGACGGTGTCTGGGAAGGCCTGCGCGTGCACCGCGGGCGCTATGCGTTCCTCGATGCCCACCTTGACCGTCTCTATGAGGGCGCCAGGGCGCTCGATCTCGACGTGGGCATGGACCGCAAGGCCCTGACGGCCGCGCTGTATGAAACTCTGCGCGCCAACGGCATGAGCGGAGAAGGAATTCCCAAAGGGGATGCGGGCCACGAACCGGACAAAGACCCGGTCGCGGATCAGGATTCGGACAAGGTGCACGTCCGCCTCATGGTCACCCGGGGCCTCAAGTCAACGCCCTACCAGGATCCGCGCGTCACCGTCGGCCCGGCCACGGTGGTCATCATCCCCGAATACAAGGCCCCGGACCCGGCGGTGCTGACCCGCGGTATCCGGCTATTCACCGTTCACGTGCGCCGAGGCCCGGCGGACGTGCAGGATCCCAAGCTGAACAGCCACTCCAAGCTCAACTGCATACTCGCCTGCATTCAGGCCGCCAAGGCCGGCGCCGACGAAGCGCTGATGCTCGATCCCCAGGGATTCGTCGCCACCTGCAACTCGACCCATTTCTTCATCGTCCGCCGCGGCGAGGTGTGGACATCGTCCGGAGACTACTGCCTCGGCGGCATTACCCGGGCCAACGTGATCGCCCTGTGCCGGGAGCACGCGATACCCGTTCGGGAACGCAACTTCAGCCTGACGGACGTATACGGCGCCGATGAGTCCTTCGTCACGGGCACCTTTGCCGGCGTGGCGCCCGTGATATCCGTGGATGGCCGCACGATGGGCGCCGGGTCGCGGGGCCCGGTTACGGAGCGCCTGCAGTCGCTCTATCTCCGGTTGATGGACCGCGAGTGCTCCGCATAAGGCGCGCGGGTCCACCCATTGGAGTTTTCCCCCAGCGTTCGGGCAACGCGGGGTTCCGGCCGGCGGTAACGTTGCAGTGCGCGCATTGATGAGGTCGGCCTCGCCGAAACCGGCCGACCGCCCGTCCGCGTGACCAACACCCCGGCATCTTCGCCTCCCATACGCATCGCAATGTGGTCGGGCCCGCGCAACCTCTCAACGGCCCTGATGCGCGCGTTCGAAAACCGGGGAGACACCGCCGTGTGGGACGAACCCTTCTACGCCTGCTATCTCTCGGTAACCGGCAGCGACCATCCCGGCGCGGCGGAGGTCATCGCCGCCGGCGAAACCGACTGGCGCCGGGTGGTCGAGCGCCTGACCGGCAAGGTTCCCGGAAACCGGGCCGTGTACTTTCAGAAACACATGACCCATCACCTCCTTCCCTCGATCGACCGGTGCTGGATGGACGATGTGGAAAACTGCTTCCTGATCCGCGACCCCAGGCAAGTGATTGCCTCGTACTCCCGTATCCGGGACGAGGTGGCCGCGGACGATGTGGGCATCGCGCAACAGGCCGAGATCTACGACCACGTCGTCTCCAGGTGCCCGCGCGCGCCGCTCGTACTCGATGCCCGCGACCTGCTCGAAAACCCGCGCCGCATGCTGAGCGCCTTGTGCGAACGCCTTGGAATCGCGTTCACTGAAAGCATGCTCTCCTGGCCGCCGGGCCCCCGCCCCAGCGACGGCGTATGGGCCAGGCACTGGTACCGCTCCGTCCGTGAGTCCACCGGATTCAAAACCCACGTGCCCACCGCACACCGTCTTCCGGCGCACCTGGAGCCGCTCGCACGGGAGAGCGAACGTCACTACCGCCGTCTCTGGCGCCATCGGCTGACGGAAAAATGATCGGTTATGGCACAAGAGCGGGTGCTGTTTCATGCGAGTGGGGAACCGGGCGCCCTGGGACGAGGACGTGGAATGAGCAAACCAGGGGTTTTTCAGGGGTTCCGAGGGTCGCACCAGGTTCTCTTAACACTTTGATAAACAAAAACTTTTTGGTCCTTCTCGCTTCACTGCGGCACACTCCGTCAACACACTTT
>JAPPHD010000011.1:21604-23379 GCA_028821125.1 Gammaproteobacteria bacterium | reverse complement strand
GAGCTTAACGCGCCGAAAGGGAAGCGCCGCATACGAACTCTTTCCCAAGATTCGGTGTTATTCCTTCAACGTCCTCATCCCGGCGCGCCGGGATCCCGAATTTCATGAACCGGACCTTCCCCATACGGCCTTCGCGAGCGCCGAGCACGCATGCGGTGCGATCGTCCGGTTTCATGCTCCGGTCACCGGATCAAGAACTCGGGAGGCATCGGGCGAGCCCGGTAACGCCGAGACGGATTCGGCCAGGACTTCGCCTCGAATTGATCCACCGTAGATGCCCTGCAGGCAGGCGTCGGCCTTGGCGCGGCAGGCTGCTTCGTCGAGCGGGCACTCCGGCGAACCCGGCACGGCGTCGACCGGCACGGTTCGGCAGGATCCGTCCCGCAGTTCAGCCGTCAGCGCCTGGGGTACGAAAGCGGCCGGGTCGGAAACCGCGTTGAGCTCGGCCCCAAAGCGCCCGGCAACGGCCAGGACGCCAGGGTCGCGCAGGCGCTCGGCGGAAAAATGATCCAGGCTCACGCTGCCCTCGCACAGTGCAACCGCGCCCACGTACGCAAAACACAGTCGTGCATAGTTGACGTCCATGGCGGGCGCGGGCGGGCGAATCACAAGCTGGTGGATTAGCGGCGGGGCCGCGAGCGTCAGCTTGGCGAGGTTGGCGGTGGTTACGCCATCTGCGCGCAACTGCAGAACGCCTTCGATGCCGCCATGGGTGGCTCGACCGGACGGCCAGGGCTTGTGGCTCAGGCGGGTGACCTGCCAGACATCGCCCAGACCGTCGATTAGGCCTCCCGCATCCCAACTCTCTTCGAACAATCGGAAGTATCCGTAGCGGCCCTCCAGGCTGTCTTGAGGCGCGGGAATCCCCGCTGCCGCCAGATCCGCGGCCACCAGCCCCGCCCGCGCGGCGCCGGCGATCTGCAGCGGCAACGTCGGCTTCCCTTCCTCGTGGGCCTGCATGGTGCCGGCAGCCTGCGAGAGCGCATGGCCCAGGCAATCCCTCATCCGGGCCGCGTCGAATCCCCTGAGCACGCCGACTGCTGCCGCCGCCCCGAAAACGCCGACCGTTGCCGGACGGAAGAACGTCAGCGGCGCCGTTGCCGCCAGGCCCAGCAGGGAAGCCACCTCGACCCCCAGCACCAGCGCGGTGAGAAGCTGCTGCCCGTTCACTGGCGCCGCACACCGCTCGCACTCCGCCAGGGCGGCCGGCGCTACCGCCGTCATCACGTGCGCCACGGCCTGTTCGTGGACGCAGTCGAATTCCAGGCAATGCATCTGGTAGGCATTCACGAACGCGGCAGCCGCCGCGGGCAGGCGCAGCCCGTCCCCCAGAACCCGCGCATCAGCGCCCTCGCCCCAGCCCGAGGCGACCTTGACGACGGCTTTGCGATGCGGATGCGGCTTGCCTGCCACGCCCACCGCCAGGCTGTCCATGAGAAACGCCTGTGCCGCGCCTACCGCCGAGGGGGGCACATCCCGAAACCGGGTCGCCGTAACGAAGCTCACGAGGTCCTCAAGCACCTGGCGTCCGCCTTACCGCATACCAACTCCTCGGAGCGGGAACGAAGGGGCTGTTCTCCATTCCGGTGCCTTTGCAAGAAACAAATGAAACCGAGCGGTTAAAGATACATTCCATGCGAGTCGGCAACTCGGCGGCCCGGGACGAGGACGTGGAAGGAACAACGCCGAATCCCGGGAAAGAGTTCGCATGCGGCGGGGGGCCGTTTGGGGGGGGTTGGGGGGGGGGGGGGGGGGGGGGGGGGGGGGGGGCCGGG
>JAPPHD010000011.1:0-21594 GCA_028821125.1 Gammaproteobacteria bacterium | reverse complement strand
TGGTACGAAACACCGCCCAACCGCGGAAAAGTGTCCTACGGGGGCCTTCCCTTTGCGGCGCTTAACCCCGCCTCTTCCGCCTTGCGTACGGCTGGATGACCGGGCCGTGCGCCGAAAGGGAAGCGCCGCATGCGAACTCGCTGTTGAGCCTGACGATACTATGTCAAATGGTTTTTCTCTTAAATTCAAAGAGTTGAAGTTTTTTCCATGTAAGCCTGCGGCAAAAGTTCGGCATCGCGCCGCGCCCCGATGAACCGCACGCATCAGATAACCCCCCGGTCCCGCCAGCAGTTCAGGGTCTCTTCGCCGATGCCAAGCGAGCGCCCGATCCCGATGGAGTGCTCCCCGTATTCCGGAATCTCCAGATCGGGCCGTGCAGGTTCGTCCGCGTACTTGATCGGCGGGCCGATGTGCCGGTTGCCCCGCGCATCGGTGAGCAGCATGCGCCGGTGCAGGGTGTGCGGGTCTTCGAAGGCGTCTTTCAGCGAGCGCACGATAGCCCAGCAGCAATCCACCGGTTTCAGGAAAGACTCCCAGTGGGCACGGGGGTGCTCCGCGAACCGCTCCTTAAAGAAGGCGCGCAGCGGTTCCTGTTCCGGGCCCGGTTCGATCTCCGCGTAGGGCAGCAGGTCCAGCCGGCCGAGCGCCGTGAGCAGGTTGCGCGCGAACTTGACCTCCGAACCGCCGAGCACCAGGAACTCGCCGTCCGCGGTTTCATAGATGTGGTTCATGGCCGCGCCGCCGAAGGAGCGCATGGTCTTGGGTTCGGGATGCGCGTTGTCGCCGAAGACGGGGCCGGTGACGTTGGGCGTCCAGGCCAGCAGTGCGTCGTACATGGACAGGTCGATGTAGTCGCCGCGACCGGTGCGCTCCCTGCCCAGCAACGCCATCAGGATCGCGGAGGCCGCCATGAGCGAGGCGATGGCATCCGCGGCCGGTACGTTCGGGGCGGCCGGCTTGTCGTCCTCCAGGCCGCGGTTGAGCGCCAGCAGGCCGGCCGCCGCCTGCACGGCCAGGTCGTGGGCCGGCTTGTCCCGCAAGGGCCCGTCCTGGCCGAACGCAGAGATCGAGCAGTACACGAGCCGCGGGTTCAGGCCGCTCAAGGTCCCGTAGTCGACGCCCAGCCGGTCGACGACCCCCGGCCGGAAGGCCTCCACCAGCACATCGGCAGTCTTGACGAGTTCGTGGAACAGGCGCCGGCCGCCTTCGTCCTTGAGATTGATCTTCAGGCTGCGCTTGCCCCGGGCGATGTTGCGGAACCACACGGATACGTCCTCCGCATCACGGTAGCCGATCACCCGGGTCGGCTCGCCGACGCCGTTGGCCGGTTCCACCATGATCACGTCGGCGCCGTGGTCGGCCAGCATCATGGTCATGTGCGGGCCGGGCAGGAACGCCGACAGGTCGAGCACGCGGATTCCTTCAAGCTTCACCCGGACCTCCAATCACAACATCCGGATTCCGATCCCCGGGAAACTGCGTTGGTCCCAGGTAAAGGGGCGGGGTTTGTCGTACCCGCTCTCCACAATCCGCAACGCGCTGCAAACCCGGTTTCAACATGCTGGTCAACGGAACTCTTCGTCATGCTCGCCAAGCAAGGGTCCCCGCCGATCCGGCGCCCTGGCGCCATCGACGCGGAACGGGCTGGACAACAGCCACAGCCCACCTTCCCGACCCGGATACTCGACGCTGCTGGTCATGCCCACTTCCTGGACGAACGGGTTTTCAAGCGCCTGGCCGATGTCGTTGACCCGGGCGACCGGCACCTGCCCGGAAAGCAGTTCCAGCCAGTAGCCCGTCGACTCGCCGGCCAGCGTTTCCTCGATCGCTTCCTGCAACCCTTCCCGATTGGCGAGACGAACCGCGGGGCTTGCGAACCTTTCGTCAGCCAGCAGGTCAGGCCGATCGATCGCCTTGCAGAAAAGCTGCCAGAACTTCGGCGTCTGGCACATGACGAACAGCCAGCCGTCGCCGGTGCGGAACAACTGGCTGGGCACGACGCTCGGATGCGACGAGCGCGTCAGCCGTTCGGTGCGCAGGCCCTCGTTCAGGTACCAGACCGCGGGATAGGAAAGCTGGTGCAGGGCTGTCTCGAAGAGCGTCACGTCGATATCGCATCCGCGCCCTGTTTCCCGGGCCCGCAGCACCGCGGAGACCAGGCCCAGCGCCATGAGCGAGCCGGTCATGTAGTCCACCATGGACAGGCCGAAGCGGGCGGGCGGGCCGCCCGGCTCGCCGGTAAGGCTCAAGAAGCCGCACTCGGCCTGCATGAGGTAGTCGTAGCCCGGCCAGGACGCCCGGCTGTTGTCGCGCCCGTAGGCGGACAGGTGGGCGCAGACGATAGACGGTTTCATCGGCGCCAGGTCCGCGTACCGGATCCTCAGTTTTTCCGGCTGGTCGCCGCGCAGATTGTTGGCGACCGCATCGGCATCGGCGACCATCCGCTCGAACCGGGCGCGGCCTTCCGCGGACTTGAGGTCGACGTTTACGCTCTTCTTGCCGCGGGCGAAGGACTGATGGAACTGGCTGTCGCCGTCGCCGAGCGGGTACGGGCCCACGGACCGGGAATAGTCGCCGCCGGTGGCTCCGTTCTCCACCTTGACGACCTCCGCGCCCAGTTCCGCCAGAAGCTGCGTGCCGTAGGGACCGGCTCCGTAATGCTCGATACTCAGCACCCGGACGCCGGTCAGGGGACCGATGGCAGCCTTTTCTCGCATAGAAAATTCAACCTATTGATTTCAAAGAAAAAAATAATTTTCTATATGATCGTCAGTCTCAACAGCGAGTTCGCATGCGGGGCTTCCCTTTCGGCGCACGGCCACAACATCCTGCCAGAACGAAGGTTTTCGGACGAGCTTAACGCGCCGAAAGGGAAGCCCCGCATACGAACTCTTTCCCCAGAATCCGGCGTTGTTCCTTGCGCGTCAGCGTCCCGGCGGGGCGGGTTGGAAACTCTCATGGAATCACCCGCAACTGCTCAATCTCGGTCTCGACAGGCTCAGACCGGATTCCGGGCGACGAGCTGGCGGGCGATGATGATGCGCTGCATCTCGTTGGTGCCCTCGCCGATGCACATCAGCGGCGCGTCGCGGTACAGGCGTTCCACTGCGTATTCCTTGGAGTAGCCGTAGCCGCCGTGGATGCGCATGGCCTCGGCGGCGTTCTCCATGGCGCTTTCCGAGGCGAAGTACTTGGCCATCCCCGCCTCCATGTCGCAGCGTTCGCCGGCATCGTAGGCGCGGGCGGCGTCCAGGGTGAGCAGTTCCGCGGCCCGGGCGCGGGTCGCCATCTCGCCGAGCTTCAACTGTATGGCCTGGTGCTGGCAGATAGGCTTGCCGAAGGTTTCCCGGGTCTGGGAATAGGCGGTGGCTTCCTTGAGCGCCCGCCGGGCTATGCCCACGGAACGGGCGGCGACGTTGATGCGGCCCAGCTCCAGCCCGCCGACGGCCATGTAGAACCCTTGCCCCGGAACGCCCCCGACCAGGTGCCGCTCGGCATCCAGCCGGTAGTTCTCGAAGATCAGCTCCGCCGAGTCGATCCCCTTGTAGCCCAGCTTCTCCAGCCTGCGCCCGGTCTTGAAACCCGCGTGAGGCTTGCCGGTGTCCGGATCCATTTTGGGTGCGATGAACATCGACATGCCCTTGCGGGGCGGCGTGGCTTCCGGGTCCGTCTTGACCAGCAGCGCCACCGCTCCGCCCTCGATGCCGTTGCTGATCCACGTCTTGGTGCCGTTGATGACGAACTCGTCACCGTGGGCGTCGGCGCGCGTGCGGATGCCCTGCAGGTCGGTGCCCGCATTGGGTTCCGTGAGCGCCAGGGCGCCGCGGATCTCTCCGGTGACGAATCTCGGCAGCCAGTATTCCCTCTGCCGATCGGTGCCGTATCGCTCGACGATGCGCGCCATCATCAGGTGGGAATTGAAGATGCCCGAAAGCGACATCCATTCCTCCGAGATCAGGGCGACGATCTTGGCGTAGGTGCTCGCCGACAGGCCCAGCCCGCCGTGTTCCTCGGCGATGGTGGCGCCGAACAGGCCAAGCGCCCGCATCTGGTCGACCATGGCCTGGGGATAGATGTCGTCGTGCTCGAGCGCTGCCGCGTGGGGCTTCACTTCCTTCTCGACCCACCTGGAGACGGTGTCGAGAATGGCCTGTTCGTCCGATTCGCTGTAGCTGAGTGCGGCTTCGGTCATGTTGCGGTCCTCAATTCAATCCGGCGCGCCGGTCCGGTGCATCGACCCGGCGCGGTCAGTAGTTCTCCATCCGGTCCTCCACGGCACCGCCTTGTGCCGGAATCAGTATGTTGCGGAGGAACGAGCAGACCTCCACGCCGTCCTGGTTGAGGCCGACGGTCTTCACCGTGACGATGCCCTGCCCGGGGCGGGATTTCGACTCCCGCTTGGTCAGGACCTCCGAGGCGCCGTACAGCGTATCCCCCACGAATACCGGGGCCGTGAACTTGACCTCGTCCATCCCCAGGTTGGCGATGGCCTTCTGGCTGATGTCCGTGACGCTCATGCCGATCAGCAGGGACAGGGTATAGGTGCTGACCACCAGGTTCCGGCCGAACTCCGTCGCCTTGCCGAACTCCGCATCGAAGTGCAGCGGGTGGGTATTCAGCGTGAGCAGCGTGAACATGTGGTTGTCGTATTCGGTGACGGTCTTGCCGGGGCGGTGCTCGTAGACGTCGCCGACCTGGAAATCCTCGAAGTAGCGGCCGAAGGTTTCCCGGTAGCGTTGCGGTCCCACCTGTTTCATCGTCTTGGTCATGGGCTTTCAGTCCTCCTCGAAGCGCTGTCCAAAGCGCCTCCCGTGTCGTTCATTCCGGTTCCGGCACCGCGGCAGCATATGCGTTCGCGATCTGCTGCCGGGTCGCCACCCAGACATCGTCATGGCCGTGCACATGGTCCAGAAACCGCTCGAGCGCCCCGATGCGGCCCGGCCTGCCGATAATCCGCAGGTGCAGCCCCAGTGACATCATGCGCGGACCGGCCTCCCGCGCCTCCCGGGCCAGCCAATCATAGGTGTCGATGGCGTAGGCTGCCCAGTCCCTGGGGCTCAGCGAGGGTGCCGTCCACATCTTCATGTCGTTGGTGTCCAGCGCGTAGGGCACGATCAGGAGCGGACGGTGCCCCTCATCCCCACAGTCCACCCGCTTCCAGAACGGCAGGTCGCCGGAGTAGTCGTCCATGTGATAGGTGAAGCCCTCTTCCACCAGCAGGCGCTGGGTGTTGTCCGTGTGCAGGAAGCGCGACAGCCAGCCCACCGGACGCGAGCCCGCCGTTCGCTCGATGGATTGCCAGGCATCGCGGATGAAGCGGTGCTCCTCGTCTTCCTCCATGCGGAACTGGTGTACCCAGCGGTAGCCGTGACAAGCGATTTCGCAATCCGCATCGACCAGGCGTCGCGCCAGGTCGGGCGCTCTTTCCAGGGCGAGGGCGGCAGCAGTGACCGTGAATGCCATGTCCCGCTGCTCCAGGAGACCCAACACGCGTTCCGCGCCCGCCTCGATTCCGTAGCGATAGTTGGATTCATTGCCGTGCACCCGCATGGGCCGGCGGGGAATGGCGCCGAGTTCATCGACGGGCTCGGGAGCGGCATCGCCGTCCCGGACGTTCATCTCGGCCCCTTCCTCGACGTTCACCACGATCGAGAGCGCAAGGCGCGCGCCGTTCGGCCAGGCGAAGTCCCGGGGCAACGCCGTCACGTTTCCACCCGCTCGACGATGCGTGTACGAACCGCCTCATGCCAATTCATGGTCGACCCGGCAAGGGCACGAAATCCGCCCCTGCCTCCTCGCATCATAAAGACTCAATGATATATTAATATGTCATTTCCGCGAATCAGGGTAGGGCCCCGCATCGAGACTGCGAACCACGAGTTCACATTACCGCAGCTTCGTCTCGACGCCCTGTCGCCGTTTCGGTTGAGGGCACCACCCCGTTGGCGGACGAGCTTGCCAGACCACCGCGCCAAGCGGTAGCCTCGGCTGAGTCGGAGAGCACAGTGAACGAACAGACCTACGACGGTCCCCCCGATTATCGCGCCGTGGGCACGCACGGGGTCTTTCCCGAGACCACCCACGATCAGGCCGAACGCTACAACTTCCTTGCCCACCTGAACCGTCACCTGGCCGCCAGCGTCATGCCCGGGGTTGCCAGGGCCTACGAGAGGCAGGTTGCGCCGTCCTTCGAGCGGGAGCATGGCCGCAGGCCGAAAAACCGCAAGGAAGTACGAAAGGCGCTGGCCAGCGACTCCCTGTACCAGACCTGGAGCGCCCTGCGCCGCAACACCATGGAAATGCGCCAGCAGGCGGGCCTGTCGGTGGTACTGCCCCAGCTCGCCGCCCTCATGGAAAAGACGGACCGCCTGACGCACCACGCACGCCTGCGGCTCGACGAGTCCCTGCCGATCCCCGACTACCTGACCGCTGTAGATCACCATTGCATGCCGGGCAGCTACTACACCGAGCGAACCCGTGGCGATGTCAGCGCCGCCGCCAACTACGATTCGGGCATGTTCGTCACCACCGGCGGCATGCTGGGCCGCTATACCGACGGCGGCGGCCGGGGCATCGTCGACTACCTCCGCCGCCACTATCCCGAATTCCGGCCGCGGTGGATTCTCGACCTGGGCTGCGGCCTCGGCCACAACGTGCTGCCGATGGCGGAAGCCTTTCCCGATGCTGCCGTAACCGCGGTGGACGTCGCTGCCCCGATGCTGCGATACGGTGCCGCACGCGCCGCCAGCCTCGGCATCGACAACGTGACCTTCGTACAGGCGGATTGCGCCGATCTCGGCGAGTTCGCGGATGGGAGTTTCGACTGGATTCAGAGCACCATGTTCCTGCACGAGACATCTGCCCGCGCCTTGCCGCGAATCATGGCGGAGTGCCGCCGGCTGATTGCTCCGGGAGGGCTCGTCATCCACATCGAGCAGCCCCGCTACGATGCGGACATGCCGGCGTTCGAGCAGGCCATGCGCGACTGGGATGCCTTCAACAACAACGAGCCGTTCTGGACCAGACTGCACGGGATCGACCTGGATCAGGTCATGCTGGACGCCGGTTTCAGGCCGGAAGAGCTGATCCACGGAGGCGTCGCCGCGGTCGTCGACACCGACCTGTTTCCCGACGCGGCCACCGACGACGTCGAGGACTACGGCCGCAAGCCCGCCTGGCATATCACCGGGGCTCGGGCAGCGGGTTGACGACGGGCGACTATCGGACAAACCCGCCAATGAGCAAGCCGGCACCGAACCCCGAGGACCTCGACAGCATCGCCCTGGCCGGCGCCAAGGCAAAAGGCAAGCGGCCCTGGTTCCTCGCCGACCCGAACGTCGAACGGGTACTGTCCATCACGATGGCGGTGGCCGGCGAACTGGCCGTGCTGCGCCAGCGCCTGGACACCATCGAGACCCTGCTCGAGGAACGCGGCAGCATCAGCAAGGCGGACATCGAGGCATTCTCGCCCAGCCCGGCCCAGCAGGAGGCGCGGGGGCGCTGGAACCAGGAATACCTTGCCCGGATATTGCGCATCCTGCAGCAGGACCAGGATGCGATGGAGCGGCCTGACGAGCCGACCTCCGAGGAAGCGGGCGAGCGCATTGGCGAGAAATAGGCGCGCACCCAATTCTATAGCCAATTCTCCATTGACCAAGTTGATCATTTCACCGCGTGCGATCGCGGTTACCGTGTGGCGAACAATCAGAGATCTCGGGATGGACAGCGCCGATATGCGTAAAATCCACAACTCAGTTGTTGATTATCATGATAATCAACGCCGGAACTGCTGACTTTGTTTGTACGACGCCATGTGCAAGCGTGAAGTTCAGAACCTGTCCCTGCGTTACGGCCGCTCGGCCGGGTCGAGCATCGACAGTTTTTCAAGCAGATTTGCCGGCTCCGAAATCCCCACGATGTATACCATCCGTTCCGTTACCTCCCCTTCCGCGTGCAGTGCACCGGCGGGAATGACGAGCTTGTCGCCCGGCCCGAGGGGAATGCGCTCGCCGTTTTCGTCAATCACGTAACTGGAACCGGACAGCACGTAACCGCAGTTGTCGACGTCGTGCCAGTGCAGGGGCAGCTCCTGCATGCGTTCCGATACATACGTCGTCGGCCACAGGTCGAGACTGTCGATGTCGCGGAGCACTTCGGACTTCGTGGTGAAAAAATTGTGGATGACCTGCATGGGTCCTGGTTTCAATGCCACGGGCAGCCTCCTGAGCCGTAATCAGTCGTTTCCTTTCTTTCCGCCGGCCACCGCCTCCGCCATGAGGCAGTAGATTTCGAACATCATCTGCACGCCGTTCAGGCCGGTGATGCCCGACGGGTCGAAGGGCGGCGAAACCTCCACCACGTCGCCCGCAACGATGTTCAGCCCGCGCAGGCCGCACAGCATCTGGATGGCCTCAAAGGTATTGAAACCCCCAACCTCCGGCGTTCCGGTGCCGGGAGCATACACCGGGTCCAGGCCATCGACATCGAAGCTGACGTAGGTGGGCCCGTCTCCCACCACCTCGCGCGCCTTCTCGATAACCCCCGGCAAGCCCATGGCGTAGAGCTCCTCGATGTGGATCACGGTCATGCCGCGCTCGTAGCTGAACGCCCACAGCGGCTCGGTGGGGCCGCGGATACCGATCTGGACGCTGCGCTTCGGGTCCAGCGCGCCTTCCTCCACCGCCCAGCGGAAGGGGCCGCCGTGGTGGTGCTTGTGGCCGAAGAGTTCCGGGCCGGTGTCGCAGTGGGCATCGAAGTGAACCATCCCGAGCGGGCCGGTGCGCTTCGCCAGCGCGCGCATGATGGGCAGTGTGATGGAATGGTCGCCGCCCGCGGTCAAGGGGGCAACGCCGGCTGCGCAGACCTTGTCGTACCAGTCTTCGATCTCGGCGATCGCCCTGTCCAGCTCGTAGACGCCTTCGAGAGGCACATCGCCCAGGTCCGCCGCCTCGACGAGCTTGTGGGGAGTCACACCGGTCTGGTGGTTGTATGCCCCCATCAGGGTGGACTGGTCGCGCAGGTGGCGGGGGCCATGACGCGCGCCGGGCCGATTGGTAACCGCGCCGTCGAAGGGCACCCCGATCAATCCGATGTCGATACCGTCCCAGTCACCCGGGTTCTCCAGCAAGGGACGGCGCAGGAACGTCGCTACCCCCGAGTAGCGCAACTGGTGCCGGTCACCCCACGCGGCCTTTCGTTCATCGGGCACGCCCGGCGCCCGGTCTTCATCGCTGCTCATGGGCAATCCCCCGGCTCGGCAACATTGCGAACTGCCGCCGCATCGTAGATAAAGGCAAAGGCCTCCAACAAGCCTTGCACAGTATGCCGGATACCGTTCGGTCATCGTCGGCGGTTGCGTACAATGTGCCCCGTGCGCGCCCGAACCAAGGCATCAAGCCGGCCGGCATCGCGATGGGCAGTCCTCGCCGGCCTGTGGCTGCTGTACGCAAGTTTCGGCTCCATCGCGGCCAGCCTCGCCCCGGTGGTGGCACCGGTCGAAGCGTCCCTGGGCATGTCCCATGCGGCCATGGGCAGCATTTTGGGCGCATGGCAACTGGTCTACATCTTTTCGGCCGTACCCTGTGGAATGCTACTGGACCGCATCGGCGGGCAACGCGCGCTCTTGATCGGCGTTCTGCTCATCGCCGTTTCGGCCCTGGGCCGTGCCCTGGCGGTGGACTACTGGTCGCTGCTGGCCGCGGTGATGGTGTTCGGGCTGGGCGGGCCGATCATCTCTTCCGGCGCCCCCAAGATGGTCGCCGAGCTTTTCACCGGCTCGCAGCGGGGCATGGCCATGGGCATCTACATGACCGGCCCCGCTGTCGGCGGCGTGGTCTGCCTGGGCCTCACCAATGGCTGGTTGCTGCCGCTGCTTGGAAGCTGGCGGTCGGTCATGCTGCTGTGGGGCGCGATTGCGCTCGCTACCGGCGTGATCTGGTTTGCCACGGGCAGGCTCTTCCCCACCTCAGCCGCCGCGGCCCCTGTAGCGCGGCAGCCCTCCCCTCGAGAACCCGGGCGGCCGCCACCCTCTCAACTCGGCGCCATGGCCGGCCTCGTGCGGATACCGGCGGTGCGGTTGATCCTGGTAATGAGCGTCGGCGTCTTCCTGTTCAACCACGGCCTGAACAGTTGGCTGGTGGAGATTCTGCGGGTCGGCGGCATGGACGCGGCCCGGGCCGGCTACTGGGCGACCCTGCCGACCCTCGTGGGCATCGTCGCCTCGCTCCTGATACCGCGTTTCGCGATCCGCAAGCGGCGCCTGTACATGCTCATGGGCCTCGCCGCAATCGCGCTCGCCGCGGCCCTGCTGCTGCGCTTCACGGAACCCGGCCCGCTGACTCTCGGACTCATCCTGCAGGGCATCGCGAAAGCGTGCCTGATGACGTTGCTGATGCTCACCCTTGTGGACTTGCCCGAGGTCGGCGAACGGCGGGCGGGGTTGGCATCGGGCATGTTCTTCTCCGCCGCCGAGATCGGCGGCGTTCTCGGCCCGCTGGGCATCGGCGTCCTCTACGATGCGAGCGGCGGGTTCGATACGTCGCTCATGTCCCTGGCCGGTGTCGCGCTACTGATGATCGCCGGCAGCCTCGCCCTGCACCGGACAATGCGTTCCTGACGCCCGGCCTTCGCGATCGATTGGCCCGGCGATGAACGCGGGGTTTCAATGCGAGTCGGAAACCCGGCGCGCCGGGACGTCGACGTGGAAGGAACAACGCCCAATCTCGGGAAAGAGTTCGTATGCGGCGCTTCCCTTTCGGCGCGTTTAGCTCGTCTGAAAACCTTGAATGCAGCAGAGTGCCTTGCTTACAGCAAAAAAAGCGGCCGTGCGCCGAAAGGGAAGCGCCGTATGCGAACTCGCTGTTGAGACTGCCGAGATCATGTCAAACAAATCTATCTTTAAAATCAAATAATTAAGTTTTGTTCCATAAAAGCAGTCCACTAGCCAGTCAGTCTGGATTACCGGTTTCCTCAAAAGCCTCAATCGGCGCCGGCGTACCCGTCTGCACGAGCAATGCCTGCTTGCGCAGGAAACGCAGGAGCGCGCTCGGACCGGTACGGGACCGTCCCAGGCCGGAAACGCCGAACGACTCCTTCTCCACGTCCGACACCTGGGCGGTCAACCCGCCATCGTTGATGCTGACGGCGCCGGCCCGCAACCGCCGCGCTACAGCCAGGGCATGGGATTCATCCCCCAACACCGCCGCCGACAGGCCGAACTCCGAGTCATTGGCGAGCCTTACGGCTTCGGCGTCATCCGCGAACGCCATCACCGGGATGACCGGGCCGAAGGTTTCTTCGCGAAACAGCAACATGTCGTGATTGACGCCGGTGAGCACGGCCGGGGCACACCAGTCGCCGTCTTTCCGGCGCTCCACGCCGCCGCAATGCCGCGTTGCCCCCCGGGCCTCGGCATCGGCCAACTGCGCCTGCACCCTGTCCGCCTGCGCCGGGTCGATAAAGGGCCCCAAATGGCCGCCGCCCGCCCGACCGGCGGTCAGTCGCACCCTGCCGGCAGCGGCCACCAGCCGTTCGACGAACCGCGCGTACATCGAGTCGTGCACGTAGACGCGCTCGATGGACTGACAGGCCTGCCCCGTGGCGATCACCGACGCCCGCAGCGCCACGGCAACCGCCGTATCGAGGTCCGCATCCCCCAGCACGATCAGCGGATCCTTGCCGCCGAGTTCCAGGAACGCCGGTATCAGTCGCCTGCCTGCCCGGGCGCCGACCCGACGGCCGGTGGGCACGCTGCCTGTGAAACAGACCGCATCGGCGCACTCGACAATGGCCTCGCCGGTTTCCGCGCCACCCTGCACAATCCGCAGCGCGCCGGCCAGTTCGGGCACGGATTCCACGGCATCGAACAGTGGCTCGACAAAACGCGGCGTTACCTCGCTCGGCTTCGCCAGCACCGCACACCCCGCCAAGAGCGCCGGCAACGTATCGATCAGCACCAGGAGCAGCGGGAAATTCCAGGGACCGATCACGCCCACAAGGCCGAGCGGCGTCAGGTTGTGTTCGTACCTGACTCCCGGCACCGTCTCCGATACGCCTTTCGAGACGCTGCCCAGCAATGCCGGCGCCTTCTCGGCCCAATAGTCCAGGCGCCGCACGCTGCCGTCGAATTCCGCTTCGCACAGCGCCCGGCGCCCGGTGTCTTCTGCCAGCGCGCCGACGATCTCCGCGCGCCTCTCGAGCAACGCTGCACGCCAGCGTCCCATGACGCCGATACGGCCTTGCACCCCGCGTGCCGCCCATTCCCGCTGTGCAGCGGCGAGGTTCCCGGCAATGCCTTCGATCTCTTCCGGCGACCGCGCGGTGAAGGTGCACGGCGGCCCGCCCCGTGGATGGGGCGCTGTGATGACATTAGTCATAATGACGTATCATTATATCTAAGTGTCCAGGCAGGCAGCCGATGCCGCGAACGCTCTTCGACAAGCTGTGGGACAGCCATTGCATCACGACCGGGCAGAGCGGGGAATCCCTGCTGTACATCGACCGGGTGTGCCTGCACGAGCGCACCGGCGGCATCGCTCTCAAGTCGCTGGAGGAACGCAATATCCCTGTTCGACGGCCAGAACAGGCCTTCTGCATGATGGACCATGTTCTGGATACCCATCCGGGCCGCGGCGACCGCACGGCAATCCCCGGCGGCGAGGCGTTCATCCTGCGCGCCCGCGAGGGCGCTGCCGCTTCCGGCATCCGCACCTTCGATGTCGGCGATGCGGACCAGGGCATCAGCCACGTCGTCAGCGCCGAGCAGGGCATCGCGCTGCCCGGCCTGAGCCTGGTCTGCCCGGATTCCCATACCTGCACCCTGGGGGCGCTCGGCACCCTGGCCTTGGGCATCGGCACCAGCGAGGCGGAACACGCCCTGGCCACATCCACACTGTGGATGGCCAGGCCGCCCGGCGTACGCGTCGTCGTCGACGGGCGGCTGCGTCCAGATGCCACCCCCAAGGACCTGGCGCTCTATCTCATCGCCGAGCACGGGGCCGACGGGGCCGCGGGAGCTGCCGTGGAATTCAGCGGCGCCGGGGTGGAAGCCCTGGGCATCGAGGCGCGCATGACGTTGTGCAACATGGCCGTCGAGTTTGCGGCCGTCACGGCGCTCATCGCTCCCGATGCGAAGGTATTCGACTACGTTGCCGACCGGGCGTATGCGCCGGCCAAGCTGCCCCTCAAGGAATGGATGGCGCTGCACACCGACGCAGGCGCGCATTTCGACAGGACCATCAATATCGACGCAACGCGTATTGATGCACGAGTCACCTGGGGCACCTCTCCCGAACAGGGTGTAAACGTCACCGGCCGGATTCCTGCGCCACGGAACGGCACCGCACGCCGCGCCCTGGACTACATCGGCCTCGCGCCCGGCACCGCCATGCCGGAGGTCGCCATAGACGCCGCGTTCATTGGCTCCTGCACCAATGCCCGGCTCTCCGACCTGAGGAGTGCCGCCGCGATACTCAGGAACAGGCGGGTTGCGCCCGGTGTTGCGGCCATCTGTGTACCCGCATCGGCTGCCGTGAAACGAGCCGCCGAGGCGGAAGGTCTCGACCGTATATTCCGTGCCGCCGGTTTCGAATGGCGCGAGTCGGGTTGCTCGCTGTGCTTTCACGCCGGTGGCGAGAGCTTCGGGCCCGGCAAGCGCGTCATCACCACCACCAATCGCAATTTCGAAGGCAGGCAGGGGCCGCACGTACGATCCCATCTCGCGAGCCCCGCCGTGGTTGCCGCTTCCGCCGTGCGTGGACGCATCAGCACGCCGGGCATGCTCTGACATGCAACCCTTCAGGTGCCACCGGGGCATTGCCGCGCCGCTGCTGCAGGCCAACATCGACACCGACGCCATCATCCCCTCCCGGGAAATGCGCCAGGTTTCCAGGAAAGGGCTGTCCTCGGGGCTATTCTCGAACTGGCGCTACACCGATGCGGCGGCGCGACATCCTGACCCTCTGTTCGTGTTGAATCGCCCTGCCTATGCCAATGCCACGATCCTGCTGTGCGGCAGCAACTTCGGCTGCGGTTCGTCACGGGAGTTTGCCGTCTGGGCGCTGGCCGAGTTCGGCATCCGCGTCATCGTGGCGCCGAGCTTCGGGGCCATCTTTCAGAAGAACTGCATTGCCAACGGGGTGTTATCCGCGATTGTGCCGGATGCCGCGGTAAAGGAGCTGGCCCGCTGGGTGGAGGATGACCCGCCTTCGAGGCTGCTGACCGTTGACCTGGCAACTGGATTGATCGGCTCCGGGCTCGGCGAGACCCCATTCGAGATCGCGGAAGCGGACCGGGCACGCTTGCTGAGGGGCGTGGACCCTGTTACACACACGCTGACCCATGCCGATGCCATTCGAGCGTTCGAGAAGCAACGCTTTGAAAAGCACCCCTGGGCCCGGGTGTCGCTTGCCGCCGACGGGAAGATCAGGACGGGATAACGCGCCCGAACCGTCCGTACACCAAGGCTGCAACAAGTTCCACCCTACGTTGAGGTTTTGATGAGCAAACTGGCCAGGATCCTATCGGTTTGCGCGCTGCTGACCCTCGCACTGCTGGCATGGTCCTACAGCCTGTTTCCGCCGGAAATCGAAGCGTCCGGGTATCGCCCGTCCGAGAGCATCGACCGCCACCTCAACGAGGCCCCCATGGACAATGGCAGGTTCTACGGCCGTTCGCCCTGGTCCGGCGCCCACCGGGACAACCGCAATTCCGACTACATTCCCCTGCCCTCCCCCAATGCCATGCAGAGAACCTGGACCGGCATCGAGGGCGCGAATTTCTTCATGGGCCCAACCATCGGCGCCGACGGGAAGATCTTCGCGACCTCCGCGCGCGGCGACGGCCACAGTCACCTTCATGCCTACGACACGAGAGGCAACCTGCTGTGGAAGACGAGGCCCATGGAGGACTGGGACGACTTCGACTCGGCCGCTTACCTCTCCGCCCCGGTCACGGACGTGGACGGGCATCTGTTCATCCCCGACAGCAATCAACTCTGGTCTTTCGACCCGGAAGGCAACACGCGCTGGGTCACCCGGCTCGAGGACGTCGGCATTCATGGCTACATTTTTTCGATTTTCTTTACGCATACCGGCCATGCGGGCGCCATTTCCAGCGACGGCAAGGTGGCTCTTTTCGACCGCGACACGGGCGCCCTGGCCATGACGCTGCTCGATCTGCCGGGCGTCGACGGCCTGCCGGCATCGCCCATGCCGCCGGGCCTCTGGGCGGACGCTTCGATCGACGAACGCCTCCGGCAGGACAGTTGGGACGCCATTTTCGGATTCAACATGGAAGTGGCCAATACGCCGAGCGTCCACAGCGAATCGGGACGCATCTTCATCGTGGCGAACGGGCGCGAACCCGACGCGGTCGTGCTCTACGGCATCGATGTATCCGCGGAAGGGTTGAGCATCGCCTTCGAGACCGGGCTCGGCAGATCGGGCAGCGGCACCAGCCCCACCCTGTCGTTCGACGACCGCTTCGTCTACGTGATCGATGGCGAGGGCTACTTGAACGGCATCGACACAAACACCGGAGCCGTCGCCTGGAAGTCTTCGGAACGCGCGGTTACCGGCGTATCGTCCACCAGCACCCCTTCCGGCAGAATCTTCACCTTCGACCTCAACACCCTGGTCTGCTGGGACGGCAGCAACGGCGACGTGCTCTGGAAACGGGACCTGCGCGAGCTTGCCGCCGAGGAAATTCCCTGGTGGGCCCGCTGGTACGGCAAGCCTCACGCCAGCCTGGTCTCCGGCATCATGGCGGCCGCCGACGGGATCTGGGCCATCGCCTCCCTGGGCACCGCAATTCCCTTACCCGAGGAGAGGCAGAGCCAGATTCAGCCCCCGATCGCCAGCCTCGACCTGACCACCTTCGCGCAACCCGTTGAGTACTTTCTGGTGCACTACGACTACGAGGGCAACCTGAGGTTCAGAACCCCGTTCGTCGATGCCGGCGCGTTACTCGCCATGGGCCTCGACGGCCGCATGTACGTCACCACCCTGGGCATCAACAGCTCCATCGCCTACTACGGCGCCAACCCCGAAATGCCGTTCTTCATGCGCAATACGCCACGGCCCCACGGCGGACTGATCGCCTATGAGCCGGTGTCCTTCCTCGACTACTTCCTGGAGCGCATCGAGTGGAACCGGCAGCTTCTCGAATCGTTGGGGGACGCTCACGGACAGGCGGCGACGCTTCGCGACCTCCACGCGTCCATGTCGTCGGTACACCTGATACTCGACGAGGCTGCAGACCGCGGCGAAGTGGACGAAGAGACCCGCCGCAGCATCATGGACATTCTCGAGGGCGTTGACGCTGGCCCGAACCCTTCCGATCTCGACAGCGAGTTGCAGCGCATCCTGGATCTGGCGACCGGGTAAATTGATCTCAGCGTAGTGTCCGCGGGTACACGCGCAATCCGCCGTGCTTTCTCCGAAGCCCGGAGGCGGAGCCGATGTCCAGGCCCTGGCGACTGACCCGCCAGGCTGAGGCATCGCTCACCGAAATCGCACGCTGGACACTCGAAAAGTTCGGGCCACGCCAAGCGTCGGCTTACGAACAGGATCCGGTTGAGCGTTGTACGGGGATTGCCTCGGGTACCGTGGTTTCCAGGAGTTGCCCGCAACTGGTCGATCCGAATCTCCCGGAGGACTTGCGCTTCTGCCGTTGCGGAGGACATTTCATCGTTTTCGTGGAAAGCGCGGATGCGGTGGTCGTTATAGACTTTATCCACGCCAGAGCCGACCTGCCGCGCAGACTGGCGGGCCTCTCCCGCTCTTGAGCGCATTCAACGACGCCGCGACAATCGCGCCCAGGAACCATTGAAAGAGGGTCATGTCGGTCTCCTTGCCGATGGCGTCAGGCCCGAATCACCCGCCCTGGCCGAGCGCCGGTGTCTTCGTCGTTTTCACGGGTCTTGACGCCGGCAACGAAGGTGCCAATGTAGCCCTCGGCGGATTGCAGGATGCGGCTGCCGCCCGCCGGCAGGTCGTGGCACACCTCGAGCTTGCCCAAGTTCAAACGGTCCAGATCGATCAGGTTGATGTCAGCCTTCAAGCCGGCGCGCAGGGCGCCCCGGTCGTGCAGGCCGAACAGGTCGGCGTTGGTCTGGGTTTGCTTGCGCACCATCAATTCGATGGGGAAGCGCTTGCCCTTGTCGCGGTCCCGCACCCAATGGGTGAGCTGGTAAGTTGGCCCCACTGCGTCAAAGATCAGGTTGACGTGGGCGCCGGCGTCGGAAAGGCCGATGGTGGTGTCGGGGTGGGCGATCATCTCCTCCATGACGCTGAAGGTGCCGTCCACGAAGTTCGCCCCCAGGAGAATGGCGAATTGGTCGCCGTTGCCAGCGGTCAGGTAGTCGTACAGGGTTTCGGCCACTTCCTGCCCGGCTGCCGCGGCCCGGGCGGCCATGTTGCTGGCGGGGTCCGGTTCATAGTTGATGGGCAGCTCGATGGGAAACATCATCGGCGCCGCCATTGCCAGCAGCCCGTATAAGTTGGCCATCGACCCAGGCTGGTCCGGCGGCACGTCATCGTCGGCCAGGATCGCCGCCTTCACTTCTAGCTTTCTCATCTCCGCCAAGCGCTTCTCAAGCGGCAAGTCGGCCAGCTTCAGATAGGTCCGGCGCCGCATGAACATGTGATAGGACTGCAGGCTGGTGACGAAGCCGATGGGCCGCGAGGCGATCTGCGGCCGGATGCGCAAGCCCTCGGCGTTGGCCCGCTCCACGATTTGCAGGCAGTTGCGCCACTGGTCGGGCCGGTTGCCGTTCTGGACGAGGGTGAAGGTGCAGGGACGCCCGCTTACCCCGGCCACCTCCGCAAACAGCTCCACTTCCTGTTCGGTGGTCCACTGCTCCGGCCCGGCGATATCGCCCACCACGCCGGCTGGCACCGCCTGAAAGACGCCCTTGCCCGCGGCCTTCATGGCCTGGCCGATGGCCAGCAGTTCGACTTTTTCGGCAAAGGTGCCGGGGATGGGCTCGCCCAGCACCGACCGATGGCCGACGGTGCGCGAGGTGGAGAAGCCCAGGGCACCGGCTTTCAGGCCGTCCCGCACGATGCGGCACATGGCTTCGAGATCGTCGGCGGTGGCGTCCTCATGGCGCAGCGCTCGCTCGCCCATCACGTAGTTGCGCACCGCGCTGTGCGGCACCTGCGCACCCACATCCAAGCCGTAGGCGCGGCTTTCAAGATAGTCGATGTACTCCGGAAAGCTCTCCCAGTTGCCCCATTCAATGCCTTCATGCAGGGCGGTGCCTGGGATGTCCTCAACGCCTTCCATCAACTCCACCAAGCGCTGCTCGCCGCCCGGCGGGCAGGGCGCGAACCCCACCCCGCAATTGCCCATCACGATGCTGGTGACGCCGTGGCTGAACGAAGGGTCCAAGGTGTCGTCCCAACTGACTTGGCCGTCGTAGTGGGTGTGGACGTCGATCCATCCCGGCGTGGCGTACGCGCCGTCGGCGTTGATGGTTTCCTTTGCCCGCCCGTCCACTGCGCCGACTGCCGCGATGCGGCCGTCCTGAAGGGCGATGTCGCCCGCATAGGGCTTGTTGCCGCTGCCATCGACGATGGTGGCATTCTTGATGAGGGTGTCGTGCATTTGCCTTCGCGTAGTTGACGCAGTGGGGCCGCATCTTAACCCGGATCGGGAAACCGGACCGTTCAGTTGTTCTAAAACCGGACAAGTCAATTTGTTACCAGCACTTCGTGCCGGCAGACTTGAAATCACCCCCCAATGCCGCCTCAATTGGCCGAAGACTACCACCGATTCCGTCTAGAGCCTGTCAGTGAGGAACGCTGGGCGAGTCCCGCGCAAACGGTCCACCAGTCGGGATGGAAAGTCAACAGGTCGTCGGCTGCGGCCGAATTCGACATTCACACATGGTGATGCAGATGACCCAGTGTATTCAGGACCTCTTGGTCTTCGGGCAGGTCTTGGTCATAGACGATCTGTCGTAGTTCTTCCCGATACCCAGGCTTTAGCGTCGGCCAGACCCCGGATGCGTCTGCGAAGATCGGCGCCTCGCTGGCGGGTCGGGCAAGCCAACGCTCTGCTTCGTCAAACAGCACCCGGTCCGAGTCTCGAACGGTACGCATCATGGCACCAAAGTCTTCCGTCGCGACGAAGGTCCAGTATCGAGGTCGGCGCAAAATCATGCACAGATCGTAGATGTGGCGAATCTGAGGCCTCAGCGAGGAACGGAGTTCGTTCGCGTATGAGGCGCGAACCAGGGCCATCACTTTTTCGCAAAGGGTGCGTTCTACTCGAAGCACGTCGAGTTCGAAGTCAGTCAGTTCATATCGCTCCAAAAGGTCGGTCCGGGACTCAAGGGTCAAAAGTTCGCCGATGAACGACGAAACCAACAGGCGTTCCGAAGGCTCGGGAACGGTGAACGCGTTGATTTCAAGCAAGATCGTGTCGCTGGCAAAGCGCATGTCGCCCTTATTGATGACACCGGGATATGCATATACCGATTTGCGGAATTGAGTGCCCTTCGACTCGCGAATGGGGTCCCGCTGGGATTTCAGGTCGACCGTGATGGCCTTCTCCGCTCTTCTTAATAGTTGTTTCGTCCGATTGCCGGTGAGGTCGTGACACCTGGCGGATAGATCAATGTCCTCGGAAAACCGCCTGATCAGACGGTGCGCCTTCGACAGTGAGGTGCCGCCCTTGAACACCAGGCTCCCGGCGAATGGTGACGCACTCAAACGACAGAGGACTTTGGTGACCCAGTAGTCCTTCTCCACATAAGCCTCGGGGATGGAAAAGTGCACTGCGGCAGCTTGGATGAGCTCCATGAACACCGGCGGCGTATCGTGCAGATTCACCGGATGAACCATGCCGATTTATCAGCCCATCGCTTCGAATCCAGCCCAATGTCGTACCGGGTCAACGGATTCAAGGAACCCTGCAACGCCGGGTCGAGCGTCTGGCCAATCCGGCTTAAGATCAAACCGAGTACCGCGCGTGTGGCGGCGTTGTAGTACTTCAATGCGAGGCGCTGAAGGGATTCAATTTGTCCGTTCGTTAGCGACGACAGTCGGCCTGCAATCAACTCCAGTGCCTCAGTCGGATAGGCATCAGGAATTTTCTTCAGATCGCGCAACGCATCCAAGTATTGCAGTAACGGGACATCGGATCGTCTGACCGGTGCCCGACTGGGGACCAGCTTGATACGAATGGTGCCATAGTCCTTTTGTTGTCTTGCCCCATTGATCGCCACGGTGACGGTTTTGGGCGTCTGGGTGGTAAGCCCAAGACGGTTGTACAAAGCCACCCCTGTCACATACCCGATCAGCCGTCCGTTACGATAGATTGAGTTACGGACGAGTTCGCTATCAGCCGGTTTCAGGAACCCCAACATGCCCTCTTTCGGCACGTAGTAGCGCCCTTTCGCAAGTCTCTTGAGCTTGTTCTTATCGGCGAGTCGGCCCAGCGCGCGCACTACGGCCAGGGGAGCATCGCGATAACCCGGCATGTCGCTGCAGCCAAAGATTCGACCTGGCTCGAGGCGCATGACGGACTCATACACTTGGGCAGCTATGCTCATCGCAGTCTCCTTTCAAATCTACGATAGCGGTACCAGGAATATAATCAAGTTTTTTGTGAAAAAAAAACGACATATTGTTCAAAATCGGCACCTGAATTCGTGGATACGCGCATGAGCATAGCTTTCGTCGTGATTCAGATTGGAGATTCGGATTTGGATGAGATATTCGATACGGTCATCCAACCGGCCATCCGATCAGCGGGCCTGCAGGCTAGACGAGTAGACCGTCACAACGAGGGCGGCCTACTCAAGAGCGAAATCGTTCAGTTCTTAAACGACTCAGAGATCATCATCGCTGATCTCACGAACGAACGACCCAACGTTTACTTGGAGGTAGGGTATGCGATGGGAATCGACAAGTTTCGCAATCTAAACTCGTCTTCAAGCTGTCCCATAGCCAGCCACTGCATACGCCCGCATCGTCAGCAACGCATCGATGGTCGCTCGTCCCCGCCATTCCAGTTCTACCCCAGGGCTGATCGCCGGCCACTTGATAGGCCAGCCGCCGTCCTCACGCTGGGCGTTGGCCAGGGCGGCAAGGCCCTCGATGAGCTGATCCCGGGTGAAAAGGCCATGCCCGAATCCGATGGGAGCGGGCGCCCAGTCGAGCGGAGGATGCACATATCCGGGGACACTCAGGTCAAATTCGATCTCGTCGGAAGAGAGCAGACAGGCACGTATCCGGGCCAACGAAGCCGCCGCCCGGTCGCGGTCGGCTGCCTGTTCCAGGAAAGCGATGGCGCAGCGCAGGTCATCGAAACCGGCAGGCCGTTCATTCTCCAGGGATTGCCAGCAGAATTCAGTGCCCCGCTCGACCCACGGGTGGGTAACGTTTCGTTTGGTCAGAACTGAGACGATCGACCCCGTCGGGTTGATCGAGGGAGGCGGTTCAGGTGGCGCTTCCCACCAAGGCGCATGCGGATAGTTGTTTGCGCTCGGCAAAACAAACGGCACCCCCCCAGTCGCGTCCGCGGTCTGTTCGAGCCAGTCGCAGACTCCCTCCACCATCGGGTCGTCGAATCCATTCACGAGGTCGA
>JAPPHD010000089.1 GCA_028821125.1 Gammaproteobacteria bacterium | reverse complement strand
GACGAGCTTAACGCGCCGAAAGGGAAGCGCCGTATGCGAACTCTTTCCCGAGATTCGGCGTTGTTCCTTGCGCGTCCTCGTTCCGGCGCGCCGACCGTAGCGGCAAGAGCTGCGAGCCTGATCATCGGTCTCGGCAATCATCCAAGCGGATAGTTGGGCGCTTCCTTGGTGATGGTCACATCGTGAACGTGGCTCTCGGTCATGCTGGCCGCGGTGACTCGGATGAGTTCCGGCTTCGTGCGCATGGTTTCGAGATCCGGCGAACCCGTGTAGCCCATGGACGCCCGCAAGCCCCCGATGAGTTGATGGACGATGGGAGCCACCGGCCCCCGGTAGGGCACGCGCCCTTCGATCCCTTCGGGCACCAGCTTGTGGCCGTCGCCTTCGACCTCCTGGAAATAGCGGTCGCTGGAGCCGTAGGCGTCGTTCATCGCGCCCATGGAACCCATGCCCCGGTATGACTTGTAGGTGCGGCCCTGATACAGCTCCACCTCGCCCGGCGCTTCGTCCGTACCCGCAAGCAGGCTGCCGACCATCACGACACTGGCGCCGGCGGCGATGGCCTTGGCGATGTCGCCCGAGTAGCGGATTCCTCCGTCGGCGATCACCGGGATATCCACTTCGTCGGCGGCGGATACCGCTTCCGCCACGGCAGTGACCTGCGGCACGCCGATGCCGGAGACGACCCGCGTCGTGCAGATGGAGCCCGGACCGATACCGACCTTCACCGCATCGACGCCGGCGGCGAGCAGGGCCTGGGCGCCCGCCTTGGTGGCGACGTTGCCGCCGATGACCTGCATGTCCGGATAACTCTGCTTGATGAGGCTCACCCGGTCGAGCACCGACCTGGAGTGCCCGTGCGCCGTGTCGACGACGATCACGTCGGCGCCCGCCTCGATCAGCGCCGCCACCCGCTCGTCGGTGTCGCTGCTGGTGCCGACGCTGGCGCCGACCCGCAACTGCCCCTGATTGTCCTTGCAGGCATTGGGGAAGGCCTGGGCCTTGTGGATGTCCTTGACGGTGACCATGCCCTTCAGCTCGAAACCGCCGTTCACCAGCAGCACCTTTTCGATGCGGTGCTCGTGCAGCAGCTTGGTGATGGTGTCGAAGTCGGCGTCTTCGGATGCCGTAACCAGGCGCTCCCTGGGCGTCATGACATCCCGGACCCTGGCATCGAGGCGCTTTTCGAAGCGCACATCCCTGGCCGTCACGATGCCCGCCAGCCTGCCGTCCTCGACCACCGGCACCCCGGAAATCCTGTGCTCCATGGTCAATGCCAGCAGTTCGGCAACCGTCCGCCCCGGACTTATCGTGATCGGGTCCCGGATCACGCCGGTTTCGTACTTCTTGACCGCCCTGACTTCCCGGGCCTGCGCCTCGATGGGCATGTTCTTGTGAACCACGCCGATCCCGCCTTCCTGGGCAATGGCGATCGCCAGCCGCCCTTCGGTGACCGTATCCATCGCCGATGACATCAGCGGAATATTGAGATCGATGGTACGCGTGAGGCGCGTTTTTAGGTCGACTTCGGAGGGGAGTACCTGGGAGTGGGCGGGCAGGAGGAGCACGTCATCAAAAGTGAGCGCGTCGTGGGCGATACGCAACATTTTTTGGAACCCCGCAAAATCAGAATTCTAGCGACGGGGTCCGGTCATGTAAAATCGGCGGCACCTCTCGATCGCGGACAGGGCTGCCGGATGAGTCAAGTCCCCGCACGGTCGCCGGTTTCCCGCCGGGCCGCGCCCCGTTAGACATGAAGACCGAATCACTCCCCTTTCAGGACATCAGCGTACTATCAGTCAGCGCGCTCAACCGGCAGGCGCGGCTTCTGCTCGAAGGGCGGCTCGGCGAGGTGTGGGTGAGGGGCGAGATCAGCAACTACCGCCGGCCCGGCTCGGGGCACTGGTATTTCACCTTGAAGGACGACAGCGCCCAGGTGCGCTGCGCCATGTTCGTCAACAGGAACCGGTTCAGCAAGCTGCAGCCCGTCGACGGCGCCGAAGTGGTCCTGCGCGGCAAAGTGAGCCTCTACGAGGGCCGGGGCGACTACCAGATCATCGTCGAGCACATGGAACCGGCCGGCGAAGGGGCGCTTCGGGCAGCGTTCGAGGCGTTGAAGGAGCGGCTGGTGGCCGAGGGGCTGTTCGGCGCGGAACGCAAGAAGGCGCTGCCGGAGTTCCCCGACCACCTGGCCATCCTGTCATCGCGCAGCGGGGCGGCGCTTCGTGACGTGCTGAGCATCGTCGGAAGGCGTTTTCCCTGCCTCAGGGTGACGCTGATCCCGGTGGCGGTACAGGGCCCCGACGCGGAGCGGCAACTCCTCGACGCGTTGCGACGCGTTCCCGCACTGGAACCCGATGTCGTGCTGCTCACCCGCGGCGGGGGGTCGCTGGAAGACCTGTACGCATTCAATTCGGAGCCGCTGGCGCGGGCGATCGCCGCTTGTCCGGTGCCCACGGTCGCCGCAATCGGCCACGAGACGGACTTCACCATTGCTGAAATGGTGGCGGACCTGCGGGGCCCGACGCCCTCGGCCGCCGCGGAACTGCTCACCCCGGACGGCCAGGCTCTGGCCGAGCTGTTCGCAGGCCTTCAGGCACGCCTTGACCGGGGCTTAACGACCCGCATCGACCTTGCCGGTGGCAGGCTCGACACCCTGCGCGCACGGCTGACCGACCCGCGTCACAAGGTGCGTCAACTCATGCAGCGGGCCGACGACCTCGATGAACGGCTGCATCGCGCCCTCACCGGACGCATGGAACATTGCCGTGCGCGAGTCGACGCTCTGCGCCGCTCCGTCAGTCTGCTGAGCCCCGCCGCTCGAATAGCGAACCATCGGCAAACGCTGGGGCGCCTGGGAGCCACGGCCAGGAACGCGGTGCAAAGCCGGGTACGCAGCGGGAAACGCGGTCTGGCGGCCCTCGCGCGCACACTTCAGGCGGTAAGCCCGCTCGACACCCTCAGCCGCGGATTCGTCATCGCCACCGATGCGCACGGCCGGGCCATAACCCGGTCGGCCGGCCTCGCCGGGGGCGATGAATTCCTGGCCAACTTCCACGACGGGGCCGTCCGCGCCGAGGTTCGGGACAAGAAGCCGCTGCCTGCCCGGTTGCGTCCGCTCGAACCCGCCGGCGAGACGGAGTCCGCGATTTGAGCCAGGCACCGGCCACCGCCGCCTCGGTCCGGTCGGCGCGGATCGCGGCCGCGAGTTTCCTGCTGCTGACGGGATTCCCGGGCGCCAGCGCAGCTTCCCCGGATGCCCCACTCCCCAAACAGGGAAGCACCGGCGCAACGTCCACGGAGAGTCTGCAGACAAGCGCCGTACCCGGCGGCATCTTCCGGTTCCCGCTGCCGGACGGCGCCGATCGTGCCCACTATCAAGGCAAGCCGGTGATGGTGCACCGGGGACAGGTCATCGTCGGTGTGGCAATCGATACGCTTCCGGGCGACTACGAGGTCGAGTTGTCCGGCCCCGGCGGAACGGCCCGTCACGGCTTCCGGGTCGTCGCCAAAACCTACCCCGAACAGCGGATCACCATCGCAAACCGGCGCATGGTGGACCCGTTGCCGGAAGATCTTGAACGCATCCGCGACGAACGCCGCCGCCAACTCGAAAAATACGATCTCTTCTCGAACCGGAAACTGGACATCGTCCCGTTCGCCAAGCCCGTGGAAGGCGCTACCTCAAGCCCTTTCGGCCGTCGCCGCATCCTCAACGACCAGCCGAGGAGCCCACACAGCGGTCTCGACATCGTCGCGGCCACCGGCACCCCGATCCGCGCCCCCGCGCCCGGCCGCGTGGTGCTGACGGGCGACCTGTTCTTCAACGGCAATACCGTGTTTCTCGACCACGGCCAGGGGCTGGTGACCATGTATTGCCACATGAACGGCATCGATGTGAGCGAGGGCGACGAGGTGATGCGCGGAGAAGTGATCGGGCAGGTCGGCGCCACCGGCCGGGTCACGGGTGCGCACCTGCACTGGTCGGTCAGCCTGAACGGCAATCGTGTGGATCCCACGACGGTCATGGAAATGCTGAACGGCTCCGGTCTCTGAGCTTAACCCGCATCGGTCACCAACTTTCGTCGCGAGGGCGTCGAGGCGCCGTCCTGCGTGGCCGCGCGGACCGGAAGCCGGTGCAGGCATACTCGACAGTATGTCAAACCGGCTGGAGGGAGCCCTCAGCCGGGGAGCGCGAGGGGACACCCCTCGCATACGGAACGTCCGGCCGCGCAGGGCGAGTGCATCGGCGTCCGCAGCAGGAAGTTGGTGACCGATGCGGGTTAGCGGCCTCGGCCGTGGCGCATGACCCGCTTGCGCCGCAGGCGCTGGCGCCGGGTCAACTGATTGCGCCTGCCGGCATAGGGGTTCGCGCCGGTCCGCATTTCCACCTGCACCGGGTTGCCGACAAGGTTGAGCGCCTCGCGAAACCCGTTTTCCAGGTAGCGGACATAGCTGGCCGGCAACGCTCCCGTCTGGTTGCCGTGCACGATGATGCGCGGCGGATGATCGCCGGCCTTGTGCACGTAGCGCAGCTTGATCTGTCGTCCGCGCACCGTGGGCGGCGGGTGCATCTGCACAAGGTGTTGGAGAATGCGGTTGAGCCGGGTTGTTCCCACCTCGAACGAACCCGCCCGGTACACCGCCGTGACGTCGTTCAACAACCGCCCGACACCGGTGCCCCGCAATGCGGATATCGTGTGTACCGGCGCCCAGGGCACGAACTCCAGGCGCCGCTCAAGGGTCCTCAAGCGTGCCTTGCGCTGCCCGGCATCCATGCCGTCCCACTTGTTGACCGCAACCACCAGACCCGCCCCGGCGTTGGCGCCGTGCTGCAGAACGTGCAGGTCCTGGTCGACCAGGCCCTCCCGGCCGTCGACCATGACGATGGCCACCTGCGCCCGCTCCATCGCCTGCAGGGCCTTGATGACGGAAAATTTCTCGACCGCCGCGCCGACCCGGCCCCGGCGCCGTACGCCCGCCGTGTCGATGAGCAGGTAACGCTCGCCGCCGCGCTCGAACGGCACTTCAATGGCGTCGCGGGTAGTGCCGGGGCGGTCGAAGACCACCTGCCGCTCTTCGCCGAGCAACCGGTTGATCAGGGTCGACTTGCCGACGTTCGGACGTCCCACCACCGCCGTGCGAATGGTTCCGGGCTCGGCCCCCACCGGTTCCGCGGACTCCGGCAGGCGCGATACCAGCCTTTCGCGCAGTGCGCCCACGCCACGCCCGTGGGCAGCGGATATCAGGCACACATCCTCGAACCCCAGGCCCGCGAACTCGGATTGTGCGGTGTGCGGGTTCTGCCCGTCGATCTTGTTGACCACCACCACGACATCGCACCCGGCCTTCCTGAGGCGCCCGGCGATTTCTTCATCGCCCCCCGTCAGGCCGTCGCGGGCATCGACCATGAAGAGAACGGTATCCGCCTCGGCCACCGCCACACCGGCCTGCCGGCCGGTCAGGTCGGCCAGATCGTCCGCGCCGAGCAGGCCGCCGGTGTCCACCAGGATGCAGGGCCGGCCCTCGATGACCGCACGCCCGTAGCGCCGGTCGCGGGTAAGGCCCGGCACGTCCGCAACGATGGCATCCCGGGTACCGGTCAGCCGATTGAACAGCGTCGACTTGCCGACATTGGGGCGGCCGACCAGGGCGAATCGGGGGACCATCTGGTGTCCTGTCCCGTCACCTGGCCTCGATCTCGACTGCCTGCAGGGACCCCGAATTGCCGAGCACGTAGAGCGTGCGCCCTTCCGCAACGGTCATCGTGGAACGGATGCCCTTGCCGTCGAGCTTCTGCCGGGCCAGGAAACGGCCGTCGCTTTGCGCGAGCACGTGCAGGTAGCCGTCGTCGTCCCCCACGACCAGGTAGTTCCCGAACGCCTGGGGACTCGAGAGCTTCCGCCGGTACAGGCTGTCCTGGCGCCAGACCTCACGGGCCGTCTGTTCGTCGATGGCGATGACGGCATCGGTCTCGTCGACCACGTAAACATGGCCGTAGCCGGCGGCGAGGTCGAGATGGCTGGAATGATCGAGTTGCCACAGCGCGTTGCCGTCGGCACGCCGCAGTGCCTTCAACTGGCCCTGGTACGCCACCGCGTACACCAGGGGCCCCGCCAGAAGCGGCGAACCGTCCACGTCGACGATGCGGTCGAGTTCCGAGCGGCCTTCCGGCAGCATCACCCGGTGCTCCCAAATGGGCTCGCCGTTCTCCGTGCGGATGGCGCTCACGGTGCCATTGGCGAACCCCGCATAAACGACGCCGCCCTCGAATACCGGCGAGGCCGTCCCGCGCAGCGTCAGCACGGGAACCTGGATGTCGAAGCTCCAGCGCACGCTGCCGTCGTCCTCCTCCAGCGCCAGCAGGCGGCCGTCGATGGTCTGCACGAACACGGCATCGTCGCCGAAAGCCGGGCGGCTGAGAATCTCGCTGCCGAGGTAGACGCGCCAGATTTCCCGCCCGTCCGTGGCGGACAGGGCCACCACGGTTCCCCCGGTGGTGCCCATCAGCACCAAACCGCCGCCGGCGCCGACGCCCCCGCTGACGTAACTGGGGTCTGTCCGGTCGAAGAAGTTGAAGCCCGTCAACCCCGAGAACCGGCCGCCCTTCGCCAGGTTGTACGGGCTGATCTCCGAACGCCATACGCGCTTGCCGCTGAACCGGTCCCTGGCTTCGACCACGCCGTAGCCGTCCGCGGCGTAGACCCGGTTGGCCACCACCACGGGATTGAGCCGCAGGTACTTGCGGCCCAGCCCCTTGCCGACGGAGGCGCGCCAGAGCCGTTCGATGCGCGCTTCCGGAACGAAGTCGACCAGGTCGGCCGGTTTCATCGGATCCGGGCCCTTGTCCCTGTCGCCTATCCAGGGCACCCAGGAAAACCAGCCGCAGCCTCCGACCAGGAGAGCGAGCGACACGACGACCAGTACCCTGGCCAGGCGCTCACCGCCGGACCTGCCGCTCATCGGGTTTCCTCCGCCGGAGCCGTGTCGTCCACCTTGAACTCGAGAATGGGCCGCTGATCGCCTGGCGCGATCTCCGCGGCGGCTGCCGTATAGGCCTCGTGCGCCAGGGCCCGCTCGCCCCGCAGCACGTGAATGTCACCCTTCAGTTCCAGCACCTGTGGGCGAAAGCCCTGGCTGGTGACTTGAGCCAGAACGGCGAGCGCCGCTTCGGCGTCGTCCTGTTCCTGGAGCAGGCGCGCGAGACGGATGCGGGCGATGTCCTTGATGAGCGCGTGCGCCCCGCCATCGGCAATTCTGCTTAACATCCCGATCGCCCCTTCCGCATCGCCGGATTCGGCGGCGCCTTTCGCCTGATGGAGCAGCGCGAAGGTGGCGTAGGACGTTTCCCCGAACTCGGCGTCGAGCCGGGCGGCCATTTCAGTGCGCGCATCCCCCGTCGCCGCCAGAAACGACTCGTACGCCTCGGAAGCCGCCTGCATGTGCGTGACTTGCGCCGAGTCGTACCAACGCCAGCCGGCGATGCCGCCGACGGCGAGCACCGCCGCCACGACCATCGACGTGCCGTTCTCCTGCCACCAGTTCTTCAGCCGGTCAAGCTGTTCTTCGTCGGTAAGATAGTCGGCCACCCTTTACTCCTTTGCCGCGCGCCGGCCGTTCAGCCGCGCCGCCACGTCCGCCAGCCGCAACCGCTCCTGCTCCGCACTGCCGCGCAGGTCCTTGAGCGCGGCGAGGCCCTCCCGGATCTCCGCCTCGCCGAACAGCAGCGCCCAGCGGGCCCCGCTCCGGTCGGCCCGCTTGAGCTGGTTCTTCAGCTTGCCGCCGCCGGCATGCACGCGGAAGCGCAACGCCGGCGCCATGCGCCGCAGCCGCTGCACCGCGGCCAGGGCCGCGCCGTGCAGGCCGGGCTGCAATACGCAGCAGTACACGTCGGCCGGAACCTCCGGCGACACGCCATGCACCGCATCGTGCAACAGCACCACCCGTTCGACGCCGATCGCAAACCCCGCGGCGGGTGTTGCCCTGCCGCCGAGCAACTCCACCAGCCCGTCATAGCGCCCGCCGGCGCAGATTGCCCCCTGGGCGCCGAGGCGGTCTGTCGTCCACTCGAACACCGAGCGCGTATAGTAGTCGAGACCGCGCACCAGGCGGGGGTTCTCGACGTAGTCTATGTCCAGTTCGGCGAGCAGCGCCTTGAGCCCGGCGTAGTGTTCCGAGCTGGCGTCGTCGAGATAGTCCTTGAAAGCCGGGCCGTTGTCGAGAGCGCGCCTGGTCTCTTCCGACTTGCTGTCCAGAATGCGCAGGGGATTGGTGGCAAGCCGGCGCCGGCTGTCCGGGTCGAGACTCGCTTTCCTGGGTTCGAGCCAGCCGATGAGCGCCTCGCGGAAGGCTGCCCGGGCAGCGGGCGAGCCGATGCTGTTGAGTTCCAGCCGAACCTCCCCGGCGATTCCCAAGGCCCGCCAGAGTTCGCAGCCCAACTGGATCAGTTCCGCGTCGATGTCCGGCCCGGACAACCCGAACGCCTCCACGCCGATCTGGTGGAACTGGCGGTAGCGGCCCTTCTGGGGCCGTTCGTAGCGAAACATCGGGCCCCGGTAGAACACCCGCTGGGTCTGGTTGTACAGCATCCCGTTTTCATCGAGCGCCCTGGCGCAGCCGGCGGTGCCCTCCGGCCGCAGCGCCATGGCCTGACCGTCCCGGTCGGTCAGGCAGTACATCTCCTTCTCGACGATGTCGGTCGCCTCGCCCACCCCGCGGCTGAAGAGTTCCACGGTTTCCAGCATCGGCAACCGCACTTCCTGATAGGCGAAGCGGTCGAGCACATCCACCATCGCGGATTCGACGTCGCGCCACCGGCGTGCTTCGCCGGGCAGCACATCGCGCATGCCCCGAACCCGCATGGGCTATTGCCCCACCACCAGCAAGGCCACGTTGTTGCGCGTGTGCGGCGCCAGGGGAACGGGCTCGCCGTTGTACGCCAGTGTCACGCCCGGCGCATAGCCGAGGCGAATCTGAAAAGGCCCCGCGCCCACCAGGCGCACGCCCTGGCCCCGGCGCATCAGGTCCTGATAGAGGGTTTCACCTTCGGTGTCGAAGACTTCGACCCAGCAATCCTCCGTAAATTCGAACATCAGCTCCTCGTCCCCGGTCGGCGTCAGGCGGCTGAAGCTGAAACGGTCGTCGGCGGCTCCGACGAGATCCTCTGTGCCAGGCGCTTGCGAATAGCCGCCGAAAACGTCGTCGCCCGAAACCCCGGCATCCGATGCCGCCGCATCCGGTTCGATACCGCCGGCCGCGGCCTCGGTTGCGGGTTCCGGCCGCGCCGTCAAGCCGTCCGGTTCGACAGCCGGAGAACCGGACGTGTCCGGAACCCCGGGCGCTCCGGACGCCGGCTCACCTTCCCCCGTTGCGACGGCCTGCCCGGCAGCGGGTTCCGCCGCAGCGGGCTCTATCCCGGAGGCGGCGCCCGCTTCCGCCGCGGAGCGCTCGCTCCCGGCAACCGGTGCGGACTCGATCGACGATGTCGCCACCGCGGCATCCGGAGATTCAGGCGCCTCGTCAGACGGCCATAGCCAGACCGCCAATGCGACCAGCACCACGGCCGCCAGACCGCCCGCCACGCTCACGACCAGAACCGGTGGATGGCGGCCGATACTCAACCGGCTCAGGAAATCCGAGGGTGTCGGCCTCGGCTTTGCTTCACCCCGCTGCACCGTCGCCGGCCATTCCAATGCATAGGCCTCGAGCAACGGCCCGGCTTCGAGCCCCAGCAACTTCGCGTAGTTTCGGACAAACCCCCGCAGATAAACCTCCGGGGGGAACCTCTGCCCGTCGTTCGCCTCGATCGCCTCTATCAGGCGAACCGTCAGCTTGAGCCGTTGCGCCACCTCGTCAATGGAAAGGCCGGCCGCTTCACGGGCCTCGCGAAAGGCCGCGCCCGGTTCCTGCGCATCGACCCTGGCCGGCTCGTCTACCGGCATGACGAGATCGCTTTCGGAAACCGCGCCCGCAGCCTTTCCGCGTGGTTCATCGACCGGAAAGTTGCGCCTTCGACACCGGCGAGCCGCAAACCGAGGCAGAGGCTTCGAGCCGTTTCGCCGGCGTGCGCCAGGAATTCGTGGTAATAGCGCTCGGCGGCCTGGTAGTCGTGTTGGGAGTAGTGGATGCCGGCCAGCTCCAGGGTACTTCTGGGCCGGTTGGCGCCGAGTTCCAGCGCGCGCTCGAATGCGTGCCTTGCCGCATCGGCGCGGCCGAGCGCGAGTTCCGTCAGCCCGAGGTTCTCGTAGACCTGGTCGCGAAGGCGGTAGTCCGCATTCCGGGAGGCCCGCCCCAAGGGGCCCAGCGCGGCCCCGTATCTCCCTTGGCCGTAGAGGAACGCGCCGTAGTTGTTCAACGCCTGGGGATCGTCGGGGTCCAGCGCCAGGGCCGCCTGGAAGTGCCGCTCGGCGAGCCGGGGCTCCTGCCCGCGTTCGTAAAGGATGCCCGCCAGAACGTGTGCCTCAACCCGTTTGGGGTCGAGTTCCAGTGCACGCAGCAGGGGCTCCCGGGCTCGGGCCGGGGTTTCCCCGTGGAGGTATGCGCGGGCCAGATCGAGATGCGCAGCGGCCCGGTGCGCCGCGGATGCCGGCACTCCGGAATCGGCGGCGCCTCCGGTTGCGCACGCCGACAACGAGGCCAGCGCCAGGAGAAGACCGCCCGCCCCCCTGCTCCGAAGGCGCAAAGCCGTACTCCTCACGTCAGGCACCCTGGGCCACGCCGGCCCGGGCCAGATACCGGGCCTGACGGCGTGTCCGGTCGACAACACGGCCCGTAAGCTGCCCGCAGGCCGCGTCGATGTCATCGCCCCGCGTGGTCCTCAGCATGGCCGCCAGCCCGGCGTCGATGAGGGTCTTCTGGAAAGCCCGGACCGATTCGCCGCCCGGCCGCCGGTATCCGGAGGCGGGAAACGGATTGAACGGAATCAGGTTGATCTTGCAGCGTACGGGCCGCAGCAGCCCGGCCAGTTCCCGCGCATGCCCCACGCTGTCGTTTACGCCCTTCAACAGGGTGTATTCCATCGTCAGCACGCGCCGCTCCCCCAGCCCCTGCACGTAGCGGTTGCAGGCGGCAAGCAGTTCGGCGATGGGGTATTTCCGGTTCAGGGGCACCAGCACGTTTCTCAACTCATCGTTGGGGGCGTGCAGGGACACCGCCAGCGATACGTCCGAACACTCCGCCAGCGCATGGATGGCGGGGACCACACCCGCCGTGGAAATCGTCACGCGCCGCTTGGAGATACCGAAGGCGAGGTCGTCCATCATGAGGTTCGAGGCGCGCACCACCGCATCGAAATTGAGGAGCGGTTCGCCCATGCCCATGAACACCACGTTGCTGACCGATTCCCCACGCTCCCGCAGTTCCTCGTTGGCCAGCCAGACCTGGCCGATGATGTCGGCCGTGGAGAGATTGCCGTTGAACCCCTGTTTGCCGGTCGCGCAGAAGCTGCAGTCGAGCATGCAGCCCACCTGGGAGGAGACGCACAGGGTATTGCGCCCCCGGTCGGGAATCAGCACCGACTCGACGCAATCGCCGGTGGCCACGCGCACCACCCACTTGACCGTGCCGTCCGGTGACTGACGCCGCGCCGATACCTCCGGCAACGAGAAAACCGCGGTGTCGTCCAGCCAGCCGCGCAGGCCCTTGGAGAGATCGGTCATGCCGTGGGGATCGCGCATTCCGCGATGGTAGGCCCATTTCATCACCTGGCGGGCACGGAAGGGCTTGTGGCCCGCATCCGAAAAGAATGCCTCCAGCCCGGGGCGGTCGTGGTCGAACAGGTTGACTCGCTCAGCCACCGCCACTCCGCGGGTGGATTTCCGAGGCTTCGAAAAAATAGGCCACTTCCCGCGCAGCGGATTGCGGCGAGTCGGAACCGTGCACCGAATTGGCGTCGATCGACTCGGCGAAATCGGCGCGGATGGTGTTCGGCTCCGCCTCCCGGGGGTCGGTTGCGCCCATGAGCTTGCGGTTCAGTGCGACCGCGCCCTCGCCCTCGAGTACCTGAACGACGATCGGGCCGGACGTCATGTAGCCGACCAGCCCCGCATAGAACGGCTTGCCCTGGTGTTCGGCGTAGAACCCCGCCGCTTTCCGCTCGTCGAGCCGGAGCATGCGCGAGGCGACGATTCTCAAGCCCGCCTTTTCGAACCGCGAGTAGATTTCGCCGATCAGGTTCCTGACAACGGCGTCCGGCTTGATGATCGACAGGGTACGCTCCACTGCCATATACGTCTCCGCGATGTGGTGCCTTGCGCCGGCTTCAGGGAGCCGGGCGGCCGCGTATTATACGCGCTTGCCGCGCCCCCCACAGGCTTCGTCCGTCGTGCCGGCGAACGGCGTGCAACCCTTCGGGAGCAATGCCCGCAAGCCGGCGCAGCCGGTCAGGCGCACGCGCGAATCCGGGCGACCATGGCCTTGAAACACCGGGGGTTGGCGGCAAGGATGTCGCCGGTTTCCAGCCAGTTGTCCCCGCCGCCGAGGTCGCCGACGAAGCCCCCGGCTTCACGGACGAGCAGCCCGCCCGCGGCGACATCCCAGGGCGACAGGCCCATTTCCAGAAAAGCGTCCACCCGGCCGGCGGCCGTATAGGCCAGGTCGAGGGCCGCCGAGCCCTGCCTGCGTACGCTGCGGCAATGCGCCGTGAAGTGCCCGAGCAGCACCAGGTACTCATCCATGCGGTTTCTTGCGGCGGGCGGTATTCCGGTCGCCAATACCGCCTGGCCCAGGTTCCGAGCCTGGCCGACGCGAATGCGTTTGCCGTTCAGGTACGCGCCGGCGCCACGGCTCGCCACCCATTCCTCGTTGCGCACGGGGTCGACGATCACCCCGTGTTCGATATGGCGGCCCCGTTGCAGCGCGATGGAAACGGCGAAGTGCGGGATACCGCAAAGGTAGTTCAACGTGCCGTCGAGGGGATCGACGATCCAGGTGGCCTCGGCGCCGTACGGACCGGCCAGGCCACGCTCCTCGCCCCGGATGGCGCAGTCGGGGTACGCCTGCCGCAACGAGTCCGCGATGGCGTCCTCGGCGGCGCGGTCGATGCTGGAGACAAAGTCGTTGGGCGCCTTTTCCTCGACCTGAATCCGGTCGAGGCGGTCCATGCCCTGCAGTAGTATCTGCCCTGCGCGGCGCGCGGCGCGCAAGGCGGTGTTGGCCATGGGGTGCATGGATCGTTAGCCTACCGCACATGAGTCTCGAGAACATCCGCATCGTGCTGGTGGAGCCAAGCCATCCGGGCAACATCGGCGCCGCCGCCCGGGCCATGAAAACCATGGGTATCGGTCGCCTGGCGCTGGTGAGGCCCGAGCGCTTCCCGGATCCCCAGGCCGAGTGGCGGGCGGCCGGCGCTGGCGATGTCATTGAACGCTGCCGGGTGTTCGATGACCTGGAAACGGCCATCGGCGACTGCGTGTGGGTGGTCGGAACCAGTGCCCGCCAACGGCGCATACCCTGGCCCGTGGGCGATGTTCGGGAAGCGGCCGCGGAAGTCGTTCAGCAAGCAGAGACGGGGCCGGTGGCGGTGCTGTTCGGGCGCGAGACAAGCGGTTTGACCAACGATGAACTGCAGCGCTGCAACATGCATTTGCAGATTCCCGCGTCAAGGGACTATCCGTCCCTCAACCTTGCCATGGCCGTGCAGGTCGTGACCTACGAGATCTTCCGGCAGGCCGCCGCGCCGAAACCCCGGCCACGCGCCTGGGACAAGGCCCCTGCTACGGCGGCCGCGGTGGAAGCGCTGCTCACCCATCTGGAAAGATCTTTGGTGGAGACCGGGTTCCTCGACCCCGAAAACCCGGGGCAGACCCTGACGCGGCTGCGACGCCTTTTCACTCGCATACAGCTCGACGAGACGGAAGTCGGAATGTTGCGGGGCATACTCACCCAATTCAAGAAGCACAACCCTTCCCGGGACAAGCCCGGCTGACCTGGCCCGAACTATTCATGAATAGGTCGGACTAGCGGCCCCCGTCCCGGCACGCCGGGGCGCTGACACGCGGGAAACGCCTGTCTTCAACCAGTTACTCCGCGGTAAGCCCCATCGTGAAATAGTGGACCGTTTTAGTCGGGTATTGCATACTCGCCCACAGTCATCAGGGAGTTCCGGTCTACCGCCGACGTATCCGCCATGCGCCTGACAACCCGGGGTCGCTACGCCGTCACCGCCATGCTCGACATCGCACTGCACCGCGAGGCGGGCCCCGTCAGCGTTGCGGATATCGCCAGTCGCCAGGGCATTTCCTCCTCCTACCTGGAACAGTTGTTCGGCAAGCTCAGGCGCGCCGACCTGCTCGAGAGCCTGCGCGGGCCGGGGGGCGGCTACCGGCTGAAGAGCGACGCCAGGTTCATCAATGTTTCGGACATCATCGCCGCCGTCGGGGAAGGGGTCGACGCAACCCGGTGTCACGGCGCCGCCGACTGCCAGGAAGGCCTCACCTGCCTGACCCACGATCTCTGGGCCGACCTGTCCGTCGAGATCGACTCCTTTCTGAAAGGCATCACGCTCGCCAGCCTGGTGACGCGCAGTGAAGTCCAGTCGATAGCGCACCGGCAGGACAGGCTGGCCGAAGGGCTGATCGCAACCCGGCCCATATAACCCGCTAACACTTAAATTGCACCGGCCCACCCAATGAAGAGAGCCGTCTATCTCGACTACGCGGCGACGACCCCGGTGGACGAACGGGTCGCCCGCAAGATCGGGGAATGCCTCCTCGCCGAAGGCAATTTCGGCAACCCGGCATCGAGGAGCCATGTCTACGGATGGCAGGCCGAGGAAGCGGTGGAGGAGGCGCGGGCGCGGGTAGCCCGCCTGATCAATGCCGACCCCCGGGAGATCGTGTGGACCTCCGGCGCAACGGAATCGGACAACCTGGCCATCAAGGGCGTGGCGGAAGGCGCGTCCCGGCGGCACATCGTCACCAGCGCCATCGAGCACAAGGCGGTGCTCGACACCTGCGCCTACCTGGAGCGCCAGGGCTTTGAGGTCACGTACCTGGTGCCCGGCGCCGACGGCATCGTCACCCCCGCACAGGTTGCCGCAGCGCTGCGGCCCGACACGCTGCTCGTCTCGCTGATGCACGCCAACAACGAGATCGGCGTCATCAACGATGTGGCCGCGGTGGCGGAGGTTTGCCGAAAGGAAGGCGTCCTCCTGCACGTCGATGCCGCCCAGAGCGCCGGCAAGGTGGAACTGGACACCCAGGCCATGCCCATCGACCTGATCAGCCTTTCCGGGCACAAGATCTACGGCCCCAAGGGTGTCGGCGCCCTGTATGTGCGCCGCGACCCGCCAGTGCGCCTGAACGCGCAGATTCACGGCGGCGGCCACGAGCGCGGCATGCGGTCCGGAACGTTGCCCACCCACCAGCTTGTGGGGATGGGCGAGGCCTGCGACATCATGCGGCGTGAGATGGCCGCCGAGAACGAACGCATCCTGAAACTGCGCCGGCGACTCTGGTCGCTGTTGAAACAGGTGCCGGGGGCGGTACTGAACGGCGACGAGCACCGGCGCCTCCCCGGCTGCCTGAACGTTGCGTTCGAAGGCGTGGACGGCGAAACGCTGTTGCTGGCGCTGGACGACATCGCGGTGTCCAGCGGCTCCGCCTGCACGTCGGCGAGCGTCGAGCCTTCCTACGTACTGCGCGCCCTGGGCGTGCCCGATGCCCTCGCGCATGCAAGCCTGCGCTTCAGCATCGGCCGCTATACCACCGGGAAGGACATCGATTACGCAGCCGGCAGGGTCGCGGAGGTCGTTGGAGCGCTTCAGGCCCGCGAGGCCCTTGCCTGACCTGCCCGCCGGGACGAGGACGAGGAAGGAACAACGCCGAATTACGGGAAAGAGTTCGTATGCGGCGCTTCCCTTTCGGCGCGTTAAGCTCGTCCGAAAGCCTTGATTACCGCAGAGTGCCTTGCGTACAGCAAAAAAGGAGGCCGTGCGCCGAAAGGGAAGCGCCGTATGCGAACTCGCTGCCGTGTGCCGGCGCTTCTACCATGGAAAAAACTCCGTAGTACCCGGTTTCCCCTGCGTCCGGACGAAAACACTCAGGGAAACGTGTCCCTTTCCCGCTCCTTTTCCGGAACAACCAGATCTTCCCGGGAGATGTTCATGAGCACCAGCACGTTCCCGGCCACGTAGATCGACGAATAGGTGCCGACCACGACGCCGATGGTGAGGGCGGCGGCGAACCCGCGAATGCCCTCGCCTCCGGCAATCAGGAGAGCCAGCAGCACGAACAGGGTGGTCAACGAGGTGACCAGGGTGCGGCCCAGAATCTGGTTGAGCGAGGTGTTGATGACATCGATGGGGGAACCCTTGCGGATCGTGCGGAAGTTCTCGCGGATGCGGTCGGAGACGACGATGGTGTCGTTCAGCGAATAGCCGACCACCGCCAGTATGGCCGCAACCACGGGCAGGTCGAAGTCCCAACCCAGGATCGAGAAGATGCCGAGCACCACGGCCACATCGTGCGCGAGGGCAGCCACCGCGCCCACCGCGAACTGCTTGGTGAAGCGGAACAGGATGTAGAGCATCACCACCCCGAGCGCGGTCAGGATGGCAAGGCCGGCGCTCTCCGCGAGTTCCTCGCCGACCACGGGCCCGACGAAGTTCGACTGGCGCATGACGGCGCCGGGCGAATCCTCCTGAATGGCGGCCAGGATACGGTCGCCCAGCGTCGCCTGGTCTGTCCCGAGCTGTGGCGGCATGCGGATCAGGATGTCCTGGTCGGTGCCGAAGTGTTGCACCACGCCATCGACGAAACCGGCCGACTCCAGGCGGGTTCTGACGGACACCGGATCGACGCGCTCCGGGAAACCGACTTCCACCAGCGTGCCCCCTGTGAAATCGAGCCCCAGGTTCAGGCCCCTCAATCCAAGGAAGGCGACGGACACCACCACCGCCGTCATCGAGGCAATGGCCGCGATGCGGCGTTTGCCCATGAAGTCGAAAACCGGCAGCTTCATATGCGCAACGCCTTGAGGCTGCGCCCGCCGTACATCAGGTTCACCAGCGCCCGGGTGCCCATGATGGCCGTGAACATGGAGGTGACGATGCCCACCGACAGGGTCACCGCGAAGCCCTTGACCGGCCCGCTGCCGATGGAGAACAGGATGATGGCCACGAAGAAGGTGGTGATGTTGGCGTCGAGAATCGTCAGTATCGCCCGGTCGAAGCCGGCCTGGATGGCCTGCTGGGGGCCCCGGTTTTTCAGCTCCTCCCGGATGCGGGAGAAGATCAGGACGTTGGCGTCCACCGCCATGCCGACGGTGAGCACGATGCCCGCGATGCCGGGCAGCGTGAGCGTCGCCCCGAGCACGGACATCACGGCGATCAGCAGCATGAGGTTGGCCGTCAGCGCAATGTCGGCGGCGAGCCCGAACCACTTGTAGTAGACCAGCATGAAGATCAGCACCAGGATGAAGCCCGCCACCACCGACTGCTGGCCCCGCTCGATGTTCTCCTCGCCGAGGCTCGCCCCCACCGTGCGCTCCTCGACGATGTACATGGGCGCCGCCAGTGCGCCCGCCCGCAGCAGCAGGGCCAGGTCCCTGGCTTCGCCGATGTCGAGGCCGGTGATGCGGAAGTTGAAGCCCAGCGCCGACTGGATGGTCGCCACGCTGATCAGCCGCCGCTCCTCTTCCGTATAGCGCTCCACCGTTTCCTCGCCGTCCACCAGCACGACCCGGCTGCGCGGTTTCTGCTCGATGAAAATGATGGCCATGGAGCGGCCGACGTTGTCCTTGGTGGCGTTGTTCATGGCGATGCCGCCGTCGTTGTTCAGGCGGATGCTCACCTGGGGCTGGCTGGTCTCGGGGTCGTAGTTCTGGGTGGCGTTGATGACCTGGTCGCCCGTGACGATGTTCTGCCGCAACAGGACGATTGGCGCTCCCTGGTAGGGCATCGTCTCGGTCAGCGCGCTGCGGTCGTTGCCGAGCGCCACCAGCCGGAACTCCAGGTTGGCGAACTTGTTGATGATGCGCTTGGCCTCGGCGCTGTCCTGGATGCCGGGCAGGTCGAGCACGATGCGCTCCCGCCCGAGGCGCTGCACCAGGGGCTCGGAGACCCCGAGCTCGTTCACCCGGTTGCGCAGGCTCTGCAGGTTCTGGGAGATCGCCGCGTCTTCCAGTTCCCTGAGGTAATCCTCGTCCATCGTGAACTGCAGGATGTAGCCCTCCGCCTCATCGAGGCTCTCGCTGGTGAAGCCGTCCAACGTCTCGGCAAGGGCCTCGGCGGCCCGGTCGCGCACCTCGGCGGACCGGAACGGAATCCTGAGCAGCGTGCCGTCCACCCAGTCGCGCCCCACATAGCGCACCCGCGCCTTCACCAGCGCGTCCCTGGCGGTTTCCTGCATGCTCACCATGCGGTCGCGCAGGAACTTCTGCATGTCGACCTGCAGCAGCAGGTGCACGCCGCCGGACAGGTCGAGCCCCAGTGACATGGGCTTCGCCCCCAGGTCCTGCAGCCACCGAGGCGTCGTGGACGCCCTGGTGAGCGCCACGACATAGTGCTCTTCGAGCCCTTCGAGGGCGCGCACCACGATCTCCCGGCCGCGCAACTGGCTGTCGTCGTCCGCAAGACGCAGGAACACGGACCCGTCGGCTACCTCTCCGCCGATGACCTCGATGCCGGCCTCGATCAGGGCCGAGCGGGCGCGCTCGACCAGGGCCGGGCCGACGGTGACGGTGGTGTCCTCCGGCTTGATCTGCAGCGCCGGGTCCGGCTGGAACAGGTTGGGCGCCGAGAAGATGGCGCCGATGATCATAACCGCCAGAACAAAGAGATAACGGGCGGGCGACGAGGTGTTGGGCGCCCGGGTAGCGGCTTTCGGCAGCCCCAGGATGTTCTCGCCGATCAGGCCTGAACCGCGACCGGTCTGCATGAGTTGGCTACCCCGGCTCAACCCCGCCGCGGACCTAGCCCGGCTCGTCCAGCGACTTCAGCGTGCCCTTGGGAAGGGTCGCGCTGACGGCGGTTTTCTGGATGCGGACCTCGATTTTCGAGGCGAGCCGCACCTTCACGAAATCGTCTTCGACCTTGGTGATGTTGCCGGCCAGGCCGCCGGCGGTGATCACTTCGTCGCCCTTGGAGAGGCCCGCGACCAGGGCCGCGTGCTCCTTGCGCCGCTTGCTCTGTGGACGGATGAGCAGGAAGTAGAAGATGAGTACGAAACCGCCCAGGAACAGGATGTTAATGAGGCCCGAACCGCCTCCCCCGCCGCCGTCCGCGGCCCAGGCTGTTTCAATCAGACTCATCTTGCGTATTCCAACCGTCGTTCAGGGATTTGACGAGGCTCGGCAATGTACCCGTTTCGATAGACCCGCGCAATCGACGCATCAGGTGGTGATAGTAGTGCAGATTGTGGTGCGTCATGAGCATCGGGCCGAGCATCTCGTTGCACCGGTCGAGGTGGTGCAGGTAGGCCCGGGAGAAGTTCGCGCAGGTGTAGCAGAGGCACTCCGGATCCAGCGGCGTATCCGCCGTCCTGTGCCTCGCGTTGCGAATCTTCAGTACGCCCCGGCTGGTGAACAGGTACCCGTTGCGGCCGTTCCGGGTCGGCATGACGCAGTCGAACATGTCGACGCCCTGTTGCACCCCGCGCACCAGGTCCTGCGGGGTACCCACGCCCATCAGGTAGCGGGGGCTTGACCCGGGCATCGCCGGCATCAGGCCCTGCATCACGGCCGCCATCTCGTCCTTGGGCTCGCCGACGGACAGCCCGCCGATGGCGTAGCCGTCGAAGCCGATGTCGACCAGGCCCGCCAGGCTCTCGCGACGCAGATTGTCGAACATCCCCCCCTGGACGATGCCGAACAGCAGCGCGTCGCCAGCGGTTCCGGATTCCCCCAACCCCGTTTCGGCCTCGAACACCGCCTTGCTGCGTACCGCCCAGTCGAGCGACAGGCTCATCGAGCCCCGCGCCTCCCGCTCCGTGGCGGGATATCGCGTGCATTCGTCCAGCACCATGACGATGTCCGAGCCCAGGTTGCACTGCACTTCGACTGACCGCTCCGGCGTCAGGCGGACCACATCGCCATCCACGGGCGAACGGAACTCGACGCCCTGTTCGTCGAGCTTGCGCAGATCCCCCAGGCTCCACACCTGGAAGCCGCCGCTGTCCGTGAGTATCGGGCCGTCCCAGCTCATGAACGCATGTAGCCCCCCCAGATCCCGAATCGCCTTGTCGCCGGGGCGCAGCATCAGGTGAAAGGTGTTGCCCAGCACGACCTGTGTGCCGACTTCCCCGAGCGATGCGGGTGACATGGCCTTGACCGTGCCGTAGGTGCCGCACGGCATGAAAACCGGGGTTTCCACCGTGCCGTGCAGGGTCGTCAGGCGGCCCCGGCGCGCCTGCCCGTCCTGTGCGAGAACCTCAAACATCCCCGGCCCGCTCGCAGAACATGGCGTCCCCGTAGCTGAAGAACCGGTAACGCTCAACAACGGCTTCCGCATAGGCCGACATGACCCTGTCATGGCCGGCGAACGCGCAGACCAGCATCAGCAGGGTAGATTCGGGAAGGTGGAAGTTTGTAAGCAGCGCATCCACCACCAGGAAGCGGTATCCCGGCGTTACGAACAGGCTGGTCTCGCCCGCACCGGCCCCGATGCCGCCCGAAGAGGCAGCGGCGGTCTCCAGTGCGCGCACCACCGTAGTGCCCACCGCCACCACGCGGCCGCCCGCCTGCCTGCAGGCGTGAATGCGCGCCGCCGTCTCGGCCGATATCTCGTAACGTTCGGCGTGCATGCGGTGCCGGGCGATGTCCTCGATGCGTACCGGCTGAAAGGTACCGGCGCCGACGTGCAGCGTAACCGCCGACACTTCCACTCCCCGTTCGGCCAGCCGCTCGAACAGGCATTCCGAGAAGTGCAGCCCCGCCGTGGGGGCGGCCACGGCGCCGGGTCTGGCCGCATAGACGGTCTGGTATCGGCGGCTGTCGCAGGGCCCCGGCGCGTGCTCGATATAGGGCGGCAGCGGCGTCTCGCCGAATCGTTCGAGAAAACCGCTGACGGCAACGGGAAACGCCAGACGAAAGAACTCACCCTCGCGCTCCACCACACCGAGGCGCCAGCCCGACACATTCACAACCCGCCCCGGCCGCAACGGTTTGCTCGACCGGGCCTGGCAGAGCGCGACCCGGTCCGCCTCGATCCGTTCCACGAGAAGCTCGACCGAGCCCCCAGTGTCCTTGATGCCGTGCAGGCGAGCGTTGATGACCCTGGTGTCGTTCACTACAAGCAGGTCCCCGGGCGCCAGCAGCCCGGGCAGGTCGCCGAATCGCCGGTGCTCCGGCCCGTCGGCCCCGAGATGCATAAGCCGGCTCCCGTCGCGCTCCCGCAAGGGGGCCTGGGCGATCAGTTCGCGGGGAAGCTCGTAGGCGAAATCCGATTTCTGCAATTGGCTTTACCGACCAATAAAGAGCGGACGGCGCATTCTACGCACTCCGGGGCAGCGGTGATAAGATTCGCCGCCCGGCGCCCGAAGCGGCCGGCACACACAGCCTGGGTGGCGAAATCGGTAGACGCGCCAGACTCAAAATCTGGTATGGGCAACCATGTGAGAGTTCGAGTCTCTCCCCAGGCACCATTTCCCACATTTCAAGACAGCTCAAAACGTTCCAAAAAATCCTGTAAATTGCTGTTAATTATAATAATTCTAAACAAACTGCATCTTGACAAGTTTCCGGGCGTATCGCATAATTCCACCAACGATGTGGCAATTTTCGTGGGAAAAAACACCGGCAAACTGACGGCAGCTACCGTCCGTACCATCTCCGCGCCAGGCCGGTATGCAGACGGCAACACCCTATTCCTGAACGTCACCAAGGGTGGATCGAAGTCTTGGGTCCAGCGGATTTCCGTCGACGGACACCGGCGGGACACCGGGCTCGGCTCGTTCCCGACAATCTCCCTTGCCGAGGCACGTAAACGTGCTTTGGCCAACCGACTTGCGGTCGCCGACGGTCGCGATCCCCTTGCCGATAAGAAACGTGCGGCCGCACCCACGTTCCGCGAGGCGGCCCAGGCCACCTTTGAAGCGAACCGCCCGCGCTGGCGGGACACCAAGACCGCTCGGAACTGGATGCAGGGAATGGAGAAACGTGCGTTCCCGGTCATCGGCAATATGCGCGTTGACCGAATAAGGCGTCAGGACATCCTCCGAATCCTCAAGCCTGTCTGGACGGTCCACCCCGATGTCGCACGCAAACTTCGCCAGCGCATCCGGGCAACCCTCCGCTGGTGCCAGGCGCACGGCTACGTTGAACAGAACGCCGCCGGCGAAGCCATCGACGGGGCCCTGCCGTCCATGCCGGCCGTCCGGACGCATCACCGGTCGCTGCCCTACTCCGAGGTTCGAGCATGCCTCGAAACCGTACGGGCCTCCAGCGCGTCGGCCAGCGCCCGCCTGTGTCTTGAGTTCCTCGTCCTGACCGCCGCCCGCAGCGGCGAGGCCCGCGGCGCGCGTTGGGACGAAATCAACCTCAACGCAAGAGAATGGCGCGTTGCCGCCAGCCGCATGAAAACCAGCACGCCGCATGTTGTGCCGCTCAGCGACCCCGCCATGCAGATTCTCGACCAGGCGCGCTCGCTCGGCGACGGGCCGCTGGTCTTTCCTTCGCCAATAGGTCGCAAGCAGCCGCAGCCCCTAAGCGACATGACGCTCATGAAGGTGCTGCACACCATTGGATACGGGGACAGGGCAACCGTCCACGGCTTTCGCAGTTCGTTCCGGACCTGGGCCAGCGAGTGCACCGACGCCGATCACGCCGTCATGGAATTGTGTCTTTCCCACGCGGTCGGCAACGCCGTCGAGCGGGCGTACGCCAGAAGCGATCTTCTCGAAAAACGCCGCACACTCATGACCCGATGGGCCGCCGAGTGCGCGCCCCCGCTGCCGGACGCCCCCACCCAGCGGCCTTCAAGCATTTGCCCTGGCCTTGATGGCCCCCAGCCTCGGCCTCCCGGGGAATCGGCGGGTGCGCGTCTGACCTCCCCCCACCAGCCTGCTCGAATCCCGCACCGCCCCCCGACCAGCGTCGATCCCGCCTCCGCCCCGACCGGCAAGCTTACGACCGGCACGGTGCTCGCGACGTCAAAGCCCGGTCGCTACAGCGATGGTCATACGCTCTATCTGAAAGTTGCCGAGAGCGGAGCCAAGTCCTGGGTCCAGCGCATCGTGGTGGATGGCCGCCGACGCGACATCGGCTTAGGCGGCTTTCCCGTGGTCTCACTCGCGAAGGCCCGCGCTCATGCCCTGGCGAACCGCGTCGCACTGTCCGAGGGCCGCGATCCATTGGCCGACACCCGACGCCGCCGCGCACGCGCATTGGCGCGTTCCGCTCGCACCCTGCATTCCCAACGGCCATCGCGGCCGGATCCCGTGGTCTCCGCCCACGACACCCAAGCGCGCGGCGGCAGCGCTCCACCTGACATTGGCGACTGCGTCAACAACACCTGCCCGTGGTCCGGCAAGCCCGTGCGTGCGGATTCGCTGACCCGGCACCGGGATCACGTGGTGGGGTTCTGCAACCCGGGATGCCGGGACAAGTTTGACGCGGCGGTCCGTCATTTCGAGCAGTCGGCGGGTCGCCCTTCCCGCGTCTAGCCGTCTCGAACCAGCGACCGTATTACGTCGGCCAAGCTGCAAACCCGGGCGCTGACACCAAGCTGAACGCAGCCGTTCCTTCGCAGATCCCCGGCCACGACTTTGCTTCCCTCCCAGGTCACACCGGCAGCGAACGCTTGTTCGTCCACCTCCCCGTCGCTCAGCAAGCCCCGAGTCGACCGGTGAACCGGCGTTCAGTCGCAGGACGCGGTGACGTA